>DATIOH010000166.1:0-36236 GCA_035473375.1 Nocardioidaceae bacterium
ATCGCCGAGCTCGGGCCGGAGGCAGTGGTGGTCGTCTGCCTGTCCGGCCGAGGCGACAAGGACATGGACACCGCCAACACCTGGTTCGGTCTGGTCGACTCTGGAGACGATGTATGAGTGACCCTGGAGACGATGCATGAGCGACTCTGGAGACGACGTATGAGCGACTCCGGCGACGACGCATGAGTGGGGTCGCAGCCGCTTTCGCGGAGGCGCGTGCGGAGGGGCGGGCGACCCTCGTCGGCTACCTCCCGGCCGGGTTCCCGACCGTCGACGACTCGATCGCCCTGATCGCGGCAATGGTCGAGGGCGGGGTCGACGTCGTCGAGATCGGCCTTCCCTATAGCGACCCGGTGATGGACGGTCCGTCGATCCAGGCCGCCGCCGACATCGCCCTTCGGGCCGGGGTTCGCATTCGCGACGTCTTCCGGGTGGTCGAGGCCACCGCAGCCGTCGCGCCGACGCTGGTGATGACCTATTGGAACCCCGTCGAGCGCTTCGGCGTCGAGCGGTTCGCCGACCAGCTCGTCGCGGCTGGCGGGAGCGGCCTGATCACCCCCGATCTGATTCCCGACGAGGCCGACGAGTGGGTTGTTGCGGCCGACTCGCACGACCTCGACAAGGTCTTCCTCGTGGCTCCCTCGTCGACCGATCGGCGGCTCGAGATGACGTCGGCTGCCTGCCGAGGCTTCGTCTACGCGACAAGCGTCATGGGAGTGACCGGGGCCCGCACGAAGACCAGCAGTGCGGCGCCCGAGCTGGTGGCGCGGGTGCGCGGCCTGTCCGATCTGCCGGTCGCGGTCGGGCTCGGGGTGTCCAATGGCGACCAGGCGGCCGAGGTGGCGGCTTTTGCCGACGGGGTCGTCGTGGGGAGCGCGTTCGTCAACGCCGTCCGCTCGACAGTCTCCGACTCGGTCTCCGCGGTGCGCGACCTCGCCGCTGAGCTTGCGGAGGGCGTCCGCAGGGAACCCACCGCCCGCGCCTGACGTTGGCGAGTCGATGAGACGTAGTTGGCCCGTGCTGCGGGCACTGGGCGCCGTCTGCGCGGTTGCGATGCTGATCGGATGCGACACGAGCGCTCCGATGGCGGATCGGACGACAGACGGCGGGGCGACGGGAGACATGGGCTCGGCCGTGTTCCGCGGCGCGCAGCCGGCTGCTCCCATGGCGATGCCGGACGTGACGCTGCAAACCGTCGACGGCAAGCCGTTCAACCTGGTCACCGACACGACCCACCCGGTCACCCTGGTCTTCTTCGGCTACACGAACTGTCCCGACGTCTGCCCGCTGGTGATGACCGACCTCACGATGGCGTATGCCGAGCTGCCGGCAGACGTCCGCGAGCAGACGCAGGTCCTGTTTGTCACCACAGACCCGACGCGCGACACGAGCAGCGTCCTGCGCACCTACCTCGACCGCTACAACCCAGCGTTCGTCGGGCTGACCGGAACTCTCCGCGCGATCACAGCGGCGGCGAGGGACCTTGGCGTCCCGATCACGGGGAAGAAGACCTTGCCGGGCGGAGGCTACGACGTCGGCCACGGGGCTCAGGTCATCGGCTTCGCACACGAGACCGCGCCGGTGATCTGGACGCCCGGCACGCCCGTCGCCGCCATGGTCGCCGACATCCAGACGCTGGCCGGGCCGTGAGCATGTCGTCCCGGGCGACGGGGTAGGTTGGCGCGGCGATGTACGTCCCTTCGTCGGTACCCGAGTTCCTCGCCTCGATCCCCAGCCCGAGCAGAGGCGTGTGGCACATCGGACCCCTCCCGGTCCGTGGTTATGCGCTCTGCATCATCCTCGGCGTGGTTGTCGCGGTCTGGATGGGCGACAAACGGTGGATTCAGCGAGGCGGACGTCCAGGCACGGTCGGCGACGTCGCCGTCTGGGCGGTGCCGTTCGGACTTGTCGGCGGTCGGCTCTATCACGTCATCACCGACCCCGAGCTCTACTTCGGCGAGGGCAAGAGCCCGATCACCGCGCTGTACGTGTGGCGCGGCGGCCTCGGCCTGTGGGGGGCGATCGCGCTCGGAGGAGTGGGCGCCTACATCGCCTGTCGGCGGCGCGGCATCTGCTTCCCTGCGTTCGCCGACGCGCTCGCGCCCGGAATCGTCATCGCCCAGGCCATTGGCCGTTGGGGCAACTGGTTCAACCAGGAGCTGTACGGCAAGCCGACCGACCTTCCGTGGGGCCTCGAGATCGACCCGGCCCACCGCGAGGGATTCCAGAGCGACACGACGTTCCAGCCGATCTTCCTGTACGAGTTCTTGTGGGACCTCGGCGTCGCCGGCCTGGTGCTGTGGGCCGACCGTCGCTACAAGCTCGGCCACGGCCGGGCGTTCGCGCTGTACGTCATGGCCTACACCGCCGGTCGCGGCTGGATCGAGATGCTGCGCGTCGACGCGGTCAACCATGTGCTCGGCCTTCGACTCAACGTCTGGACGTCGATCGTCTTGTTCGTCTTGTCGACGATCTACTTCGTCGTTGTCGGGCGGAAGCACCCGGGTCGCGAGGACCCCGCCACCGTCGAGCCCGCGCGCGACGGCGACGAGGGCGACCAGCAAGGCAAGCGCGACCGCGACGACAGCGGCGACAGCGACGACAGCGACGCCACTGACACTCCCGCCAACACCGCCGCGGACGCGACCGCCGACGCAACCGCTGACGCAGCCGCGTCCGAGGGCGGCGACGAGAGCCGGTTAGGCGAGCCTGAGCGATAGCCCGTCGGCGCCCCGGTCGACAATCGAGCCATGGCCGACCAGCCCACACCCGAACCGCGCATCAGCATCGCCGCCGAGCTCGGCGTCGCCGAAGAGACGATCGACCACGAGCATGCAGACGTCGCCGGCGGCTGGCTGCGGCCCGCCGTCTTCGGCGCGATGGACGGCCTGGTCTCGAACTTCGCCCTGATCGCCGGCGTAGCGGGCGGCGTGGGCTCCGATCATCGCTCCGAGGTCGTCCTTGCGGGCATCGCGGGGCTCGCGGCGGGCGCGTTCTCGATGGCCGCGGGCGAGTACACCTCGGTCGCCAGCCAGAGCGAGCACACCCGTGCCGAGATCGAGATCGAGCGCCGCGAGATCCTCGCCAAGCCGCGGGCCGAGCAGGCCGAGCTCGCGCAGATGTACGTCGACCGGGGTATCGACCGCGACCTCGCGATGGCGATCGCGGAGCAGGTACACGCCGACCCGGGCCTTGCCCTCCAGGTTCACACGCGGGAGGAGATGGGCGTCGATCCCGACAACCTGCCCTCGCCCGTCGTGGCGGCGGTGTCTTCGTTCGTGTCGTTCGCGATCGGCGCATTGCTTCCCGTGTTTCCGTATCTTGTCGGCGCCGAGTCGCTCGTGCCGTCCCTGATCGTGAGCCTGCTGGCGCTGTTCGCCTGCGGCGCGATCGTGTCGCGGGTGACGACCCGCTCGTGGTGGTTTGGCGGGCTTCGACAGCTCACGCTGGGCGCCGTCGCCGCCGGGTTGACCTTCGTCATCGGCGATCTCGTCGGCACGTCCGTCGGGTAGATCCGACGCGTGTCCGGATGGCGTCTGAGACGCGGGTCAGGCGGGCCTTGTCGTGTACGCTCCAGACACTATTCGTGCAGGCCAACGTCGTCCTTGCAAGTACCAACTGCACCCAGAAGGTTGCAACACGGTGCGCGGGCCTCTCCGCTCGCCGTTCGACGACGGGAGACACGCGCATGAAGGCTGTCCCGCCGCCCCAAGGGCTCTATGACGGCGCGCACGAGCACGACGCCTGCGGCGTCGCCTTCGTGGCCACTCTCACGGCCGAGGCTTCGCACGACATCGTCGTCAAGGCGCTGACAGCCCTCCGCAACCTCGAGCACCGCGGAGCGTCGGGCGCCGAGCCCGACTCGGGCGACGGCGCCGGCATCCTGATGCAGCTGCCCGACGCGTTCTTCCGCGGCGTCTGCGAGTTCGAGCTCCCGCCGCCCGGCACCTACGCAGCGGGCATGGCATTCCTTCCCGGCGACGCGGCGGCCGTGTCCCACACGAAGACAGTGATCGACGAGCTCGCCGCGGAGGAGGGGCTGCGGATCGTCGGCTGGCGCCCGGTGCCGGTCGTCCCCGATCTGCTCGGCGCGACGTCACGCGCATGCATGCCCCGGTTCGAGCAGCTGTTCGTCGTCGCCGACGGCGGCCGTGCGCTCGGTCTCGCACTCGAGCGGATGGCCTTCTGCCTGCGCAAGCGCGTCGAGCACCAGACCGACGCGTACTTCGCGTCGCTGTCGTCGCGCACGCTCGTCTACAAGGGGATGCTGACCACCGGGCAGCTCGACACGTTCTACCCCGACCTCGTCGACCCACGAGTGGCCTCGGCGATGGCAGTCGTCCACTCGCGGTTCTCGACCAACACGTTCCCGTCGTGGCCGCTGGCGCACCCGTACCGATTCATCGCTCACAACGGCGAGATCAACACCGTCAAGGGCAACCGCAATTGGATGCGTGCCCGTGAGGCGCTGCTCGCGAGTGACCTGATCCCCGGCGACCTCGCCCGCATCTTCCCGATCTGCACGCCCGATGCGTCCGACTCCGCGTCCTTCGACGAGGTGCTCGAGCTGCTCCACCTGGGCGGACGGTCGCTGCCGCACGCAGTGCTGATGATGATTCCCGAGGCCTGGGAGAACCACGCCGAGATGAGCCGGGCGCGACGCGCGTTCTACGAGTTCCACTCCGCCCTGATGGAGCCGTGGGACGGGCCGGCCTGCGTCGTCTTCAGCGACGGCACGAAGATCGGCGCCGTCCTCGACCGCAACGGCCTGCGCCCCTCGCGGTACTGGGTGACCGACGACGGGCTGGTTGTGCTGGCATCCGAGGTCGGCGTGCTCGACCTGCCGGCGTCGTCCGTCGTTCGCAAGGGCCGTCTCCAGCCGGGCCGGATGTTCCTCGTCGACCTCGAAGAGAACCGGATCGTCGAAGACGACGAGATCAAGGACGCGCTGGCCGCCGAGGCACCGTACGACGAGTGGCTGCACGCTGGCCTGATCAAGCTCGAGGGACTGCCTCCGCGTCAGCACATCGTCCACACGCACAAGTCGGTGACCCGGCGGCAGCAGGTGTTCGGCTATACCGAGGAGGAGCTGCGCGTCCTGCTCGTCCCGATGGCGCGCGCGGGCGCCGAGCCGATCGGCTCCATGGGCACCGACACCCCGATCGCGGCATTGTCCGATCGATCGCGGATGCTCTTCGACTACTTCAGCCAGTTGTTCGCTCAGGTCACGAACCCACCGCTCGATGCCATCCGCGAAGAGCTGGTCACCTCGCTCGCCGGCACGATCGGGCCAGAGTCGAATCTGCTCGACGCGGGCCCGAGATCGTGCCGCCAGGTCGTGATCCCCTTCCCGGTCATCGACAACGACGCACTCACGCGGATCGTCCACATCAACCGCGACGGCGACCTCCCGGGCTACTCGACGCACGTGGTCCGAGGCCTCTACGACGTCACCGGCGGCGGTGCGGCGCTGGCGGCGAAGCTCGAGGACATCTGCGCCGAGGTGTCTGCGGCGATCGCCGACGGAGCCCGCATCATCGTGCTGTCCGACCGGCATTCGACCGCCGACGTCGCGCCGATCCCGTCGCTCCTGCTTACCGGCGCGGTCCACCACCACCTAGTGCGCGAGAAGAGCCGCACCAAGGTCGGGCTGGTGGTCGAGGCGGGCGACGTGCGCGAGGTGCACCACGTTGCGCTGCTGATCGCCTACGGTGCCGCGGCAGTCAATCCCTACCTCGCGATGGAGTCGGTCGAAGACGTCGCCCGCGAAGGCGTCTTCCTGACCGACGTCGAGCCCGAAGTCGCCGTCCGCAACCTCGTCAAGGCGCTCGGCAAGGGCGTGCTCAAGGTCATGAGCAAGATGGGCGTGTCGACGGTCGCGTCGTACACCGGCGCGCAGATCTTCGAGGCGGTCGGACTCGCGTCCGACGTCGTCGACCGCTACTTCACCGGCACGACGTCGAAGCTCGGCGGAATCGGCCTCGACGTCATCGCGGCAGAGGTCGCGCAGCGACACGCGCGCGCCTATCCGGCCAACGGCATCCCACCCGCGCACCGACGGCTCGACATCGGCGGCGAGTACCGATGGCGACGCGAGGGCGAACCGCATCTTTTCGACCCCGAGACAGTGTTCCGGCTGCAGCACTCCACCCGAAGCGGTCGCTACGACATCTTCAAGCAGTACACCGGGCTGGTCGACGAGCAGTCGCGACGGCTGATGACGCTGCGCGGCCTGTTCGACCTTGCGTCTGAGCGGCCGCCGGTTCCGATCGACGAGGTTGAGCCGGTGTCGTCGATCGTCACTCGATTTTCGACCGGCGCGATGTCGTACGGGTCGATCAGCCGTGAGGCCCACGAGACGCTCGCGATCGCCATGAATCGGTTGGGCGGCAAGTCCAACACCGGCGAAGGCGGAGAGGACTCCGATCGCCTTCAAGACCCGGCGCGACGCAGCGCGATCAAGCAGGTCGCGTCGGGACGATTCGGCGTGACAAGCGAGTACCTGACGTTTGCGTCCGACATCCAGATCAAGATGGCCCAGGGCGCCAAGCCGGGGGAGGGCGGCCAGCTGCCCGGGCACAAGGTCTACCCGTGGGTCGCCAAGACGCGGCACTCGACGCCCGGGGTCGGCCTCATCTCGCCGCCGCCACACCACGACATCTACTCGATCGAAGACCTCAAGCAGCTCATCCACGACCTCAAGAACGCCAACCCCGTCGCACGGATCCACGTGAAGCTCGTGTCGGAGGTCGGCGTCGGAACGGTCGCCGCGGGCGTTGCGAAGGCACACGCCGACGTGGTCCTGATCAGCGGCCATGACGGCGGCACCGGCGCCGCGCCCCTGACGTCGCTAAAGCATGCGGGCGGACCATGGGAGCTCGGCCTTGCCGAGACCCAGCAGACGCTGCTGCTCAACGGCCTGCGCGAGCGAATCGTCGTCCAGTGCGATGGACAGCTCAAGACAGGACGCGACGTCGTCGTGGCGGCCCTGCTCGGTGCCGAGGAGTTCGGCTTCGCGACCGCTCCGCTGGTCGTGTCGGGGTGCGTCATGATGCGGGTCTGCCACCTCGACACCTGCCCGGTCGGCGTCGCGACGCAGAACCCGGTGCTGCGCGAGCGCTACTCCGGCAAGGCCGAGCACGTCGTCACCTTCTTCGAGTTCATCGCGCAGGAGGTGCGCGAGCTCTTGGCCGAGCTGGGCTTCCGCTCGATCGCCGAGGCCGTCGGACACACCGAGGCTCTCGATGCTCGCGAGGCGGTTCAGCATTGGAAGGCGGCGGGCCTCGACCTGTCGCCGATCCTGCATGTGCCCGACCTGCCGACCGGCGCGTCGCGGCGCCAGACGGTCCAGCAGGACCACGGCCTCGACCGTGCGCTCGACAACGAGCTGATCGCGCTGTCGCGGCCGGCGATCGACTCGGGCGAGCCCGTGCGGGCGCAGCTCGCCGTGCGAAACGTCAACCGCACCGTCGGGACGATGCTCGGCCATGAGGTGACGAAGGCGCATCCGACCGGCCTGCCCGACGGTCTGATCGACATCCGCCTGGTGGGATCGGCCGGTCAGTCGTTCGGCGCGTTCGTTCCGCGCGGCGTGACGTTGCGGCTCGAGGGCGACGCCAACGACTACCTCGCGAAGGGCCTGTCGGGCGGGCGCATCGTGGTGCGGCCCGATCTTGGCGCGCGCTTCGCAGCCGAGGACGAGATCATCGCGGGCAACGTCATCGCGTATGGCGCCACGTCTGGCCACGTATTCATCCGTGGCCAGGTCGGCGAGCGGTTCGCTGTCCGGAACTCGGGTGCGTCGCTTGTCGTCGAGGGCGTCGGCGACCACGGCTGTGAGTACATGACGGGAGGCGCAGTCGTCGTCCTTGGGCCGACAGGCCGCAACTTCGCGGCCGGCATGAGCGGCGGCGTCGGCTACGTTCTCGATCTCGACACGGGGCGCGTCAACACCGACATGGTCGACCTCGAGCCGCTCGACTCCGCCTCGCGCGACGTGCTGCACGAGCTCATCGTTCAGCACCTCGAAGAGACCGAGTCGCCAGTCGCCGAGAAGCTGCTCGCCGACTGGCCGTCGTCATCAGACCGCTTCACCAAGGTGATGCCGCGCGACTATCGCGCGGCGCTCGATGCACGCGACGCTGCCGAGCGGGCTGGCCTCACGGAGGCCGAGGCCACGGCGATGATGATGGAGGCCGCTCATGGCTGACCCTCGTGGCTTCATCACGACACCTCGCGAGGTCGCGCAGCGGCGTCCGATCGACGAGCGGGTCACCGACTGGCGCGAGGTCTATCCCGACGATGCAGGGCGGGTACTGCTGCCGATCATCTCCAAGCAGGCCGGGCGCTGCATGGACTGCGGCATCCCGTTCTGCCACCAGGGCTGCCCGCTCGGCAACCTGATCCCCGAGTGGAACGACCTGGTGTATCGCGACGACTGGGAGGGCGCGATCGAGCGGTTGCACGCCACGAACAACTTCCCGGAGTTCACCGGCCGGCTCTGCCCGGCCCCGTGCGAGACGTCGTGCGTTCTCGGCATCAACCAGGACCCGGTAACGATCAAGAACGTCGAGGTCGCCATCGTCGATCGGGCGTGGGACCTCGGGCTGATCCGCCCGCAGCAGGCCGAGTGGCTGACCGGCAAGACCGTCGCGGTCGTCGGCTCCGGCCCGTCGGGTCTGGCCGCGGCACAGCAACTGACCCGTGCCGGTCACACCGTGGTCGTGTACGAACGCGCGGACGAGGTCGGCGGCCTGCTTCGTTACGGCATCCCTGAGTTCAAGATGGAAAAGCGGCAGCTCGACCGGCGACTCACGCAGATGCGCAAGGAAGGCACGGTGTTTCACGCGGGGGTCGACGTGGGGTCGGCGATCACGGGCGCCGAGCTGCGCGAGCGGTTCGACGCCATTGTGCTCGCCGTCGGTGCGACGGTCGCGCGTGATCTGCCGGTGCCCGGCCGTGAGCTCGACGGCATCCACCAAGCCATGGACTACTTGCCGCAGTCGAATCGCGCCTCTCTCGGAAAATCAGTCGACGGCCAGATCACAGCGGCCGGCAAGCACGTCGTCATCATCGGCGGGGGCGACACCGGCGCCGACTGTCTGGGCACCGCGCACCGGCAGGGCGCGCGCTCGGTGACCCAGCTCGAGATCCTGCCACAGCCGACGTCCGAGCGTCCCGACAACCAGCCGTGGCCGACCTATCCGATGACCTTCCGGGTGTCGTCGGCCCATGAGGAGGGCGGCGACCGGGTGTACGGCGTGTCGACGAGTGAGTTCGTGGGCGACCACGGCGCGGGCGGCGGCGTGCAGACCCTGCGGCTGTCGGAGGTCGAGTTGGTCGACGGCAGGTTCACGCCTGTCGACGGCTCTGAGCGCGAGATCCCCGCCGAGCTGGTTCTGCTCGCGATGGGCTTCACCGGGCCGGAGCCGGACGGGCTCCTCGGCCAGCTCGGAGTCGAGCTCGACCCGCGGGGGAATGTGGTCCGCGACGACCAGTACGCAACTACCGTTCCCGGGGTCTACGTGGCTGGAGACGCCGGGCGTGGCCAGTCGCTGATCGTCTGGGCGATCGCCGAGGGACGGTCGGCCGCCGCAGCCGTCGATCGCGCCCTGACCGGGACGACGACCCTGCCGGCGCCGATTCCCCCGACGGCGCGGCCCCTCACTGCGTGAATCGCCGTCGTTGCAGTCCTCGCAGTCGAGATGTGGTCGAGAGATAAGGTTGTGATCTGTGCGTAGAGCCAAGATCGTCTGCACCCTCGGGCCCGCGAGCTCGACCCCCGAGAAGATCCGCGAACTCGTCGAAGCCGGCATGAACGTCGCCCGGCTCAATCTCAGCCACGGCACCCACGAACTGCACGAAGAGTCCTACCGGATGATCCGGGAGGCGTCCGACGAGTCAGGCCACGCGGTCGGCATCCTGGTCGACCTGCAAGGCCCCAAGATTCGCCTCGGACGCTTCGCCGACGGACCGATCGTGGTGGCCGAGGGCGACGAGTTCGTCATCAGCACGCGTGACGTCGACGGCGACCAGAGCAGGTGCTCGACGACCTACAAGGGACTTTGCGGCGACGTCTCCGCAGGCGACACGATCCTGATCGACGACGGCAATGTCCGGCTCACGGCGACGGAGGTCTCGGCGTCGGAAGTGCGCACCAAGGTGGAGGTTGGCGGGCGGCTCAGCGACCACAAGGGAATCAACCTGCCGGGCGTCGCCGTCAGCGTGCCCGCGATGAGCGACAAGGACATCGACGACTTGCGGTGGGCCCTTCACTTGCGCGCCGACATGGTGGCCCTGTCGTTCGTGCGCTCGGCTGCCGACGTCGACGCCGTGCGGACGGTGATGCGCGAGGAGGGCGAGCTCCTGCCGATCATCGCCAAAATCGAGAAGCCGCAGGCCATCGATCACATCGACGAGATCATTGACGCGTTCGACGGTGTGATGGTCGCGCGCGGTGACCTCGGCGTCGAGATGCCGCTCGAGGACGTGCCGTTCCTGCAGAAGCAGGTGACCGAGGCGGCTCGTCGCAACGCCAAGCCGGCGATCGTCGCGACCCAGATGCTCGAGTCGATGATCTCGTCGCCGCGACCGACCCGGGCCGAGGCGTCCGACGTCGCCAACGCCGTGCTCGACGGAGCCGACGCGGTGATGCTGTCGGGCGAGACGAGCGTCGGCAAGTACCCAGTCGACGCCGTCGAGACGATGGCCCGCATCATCGCGTCGACCGAGGACCACGGCCTGACCCGGATGGCCGCGATCGATTGGCAGCCGCACACGCGCGGCGGCATCATCGCCAAGGCCGCGGCTGAGGTCGCCGAGCGCGTCGGTGCGAAGTTCCTGGTCGCGTTCAGCCAGTCGGGCGACACCGCCCGCCGGTTGGCCCGCTACCGCTCGGAGATCCCCGTGCTGTGCTTCACCCCCGAGCCGCCGGTCCGCTCGCAGTTGGCGGTGACGTGGGGAGTCGAGACGTTCCTTGGGCCCCTCGTCGAGCACACCGACGAGATGGTGATGCAGGTCGACAAGGCGCTGCTCGACATCGGCCGCTGCGAGGAGGGCGACCTCGTCGTGATCGTCGCCGGCAGCCCGCCCGGCATTCCCGGCTCGACCAACGCGCTCCGCGTGCATCGGATGGGCGACGCGGTCAACGGCGCGGCGCCGGCGTATCGGCGGATCTGAGGACGGTTGAACTATCGCTTTACGATTTTGGTCCGACGAACTCGTCCAGCCTCGCCACGTCAGCACGCCGCGCAACCGACAGCATGTTGTGTCGCGGTCGCGTCCAGCCGATGCCGAGATGGTCGAGAGCGTCCGCGCAGATGCCCATGATGTCCGCGGACTCGTTGGCGAAGACCTAGCGGATGTACTCGTATCGTTTCGGCCCGGACTTGCGTCGGCGCACAGTCCAGTTTGTGACCCGGCAGCCGTCTGATTTGAAGAGACCGCAGACGAGCGCCTCGGCATGCTTCCGCACATTGACAGCTGCCAAGCTCTGAGCTCGATGAGACGGTCATGCTTCCGTCCGGCACCGTGTTGCGGGAACAGACAAGGCCAGTGCTTCCAGTACGCGCTCACAATCACCGCACCGGGCGTTTGGCGCATCCCCGCCCTTGTAAGTGGTTTGACTGCCTCCATCAGCACGCCGATCCGCCGAATGTCATCGGTATATCGAGCGTCGTTGACAACACACAATCGATAGACATCGTTGCGACAGCGGACGAGTGTTCCGTCTCCGAGGTACCACCCGAGGAGTTCGGCATATGCGGACTCGTCGAGGTCGACTCCATGACACCTTGGACATGGTTGACCTCCGACGCCCTGGGTCCCGCCACGAGTCAGGCCGCGGCGCTGGTAGAGCCGACGCCAGCGTCGGATGGTCTTGATGGCGACACCGTGGATGCGTGCGTTCTCGCGGTCCGTCACCCCGGCGTCGGACAATCGCAGCGCATCGTCGACGACGTGCTTCGGCCGGATCGGTGTCATAAGCCGCATAGTGCATCAGACCACCGACATCAGGCGAAACCTCAGGTTCGTGCCGGGTGTGGGATTCGAACCCACAAGTCCTTTCGAACAATGGTGTTTGAGACCATCGCGTATACCGTTCCGCCAACCCGGCTCTGTTCCATCCTCTAAGCCCCCGCACATGTGGACGAAACGCGCAGATAACCTTCTCACGTGACCAGCGAGACCGAGAAGCCCGGCCCGCGCGTCGTCATCGCCGAAGACGAGGCTCTGATCCGCCTCGACCTCGCCGAGATGCTCGCCGAGGAGGGCTATCAGGTCGTCGGCGCGGCCGGCGACGGCGAGCGTGCCGTCGCGCTGGCCGAGGAACTGCACCCCGATCTGGTCGTGATGGACGTCAAGATGCCGAAGCTCGACGGCATCTCGGCGGCGTCGCGGATCGCCGAGCAGCGGATCGCGCCGGTCGTCATCCTCACCGCGTTCAGCCAGCGGGACTTGGTCGAGCGGGCCCGCGACGCCGGGGCGATGGCTTATCTGGTGAAGCCCTTCGACAAGTCCGACCTGGTGCCCGCGATCGAGATGGCACGCTCCCGGTACGCCGAGCTGCGTCAGCTCGAGTCCGAGGTCGCCGACCTCAGCGAGCGGCTTGAGACCCGCAAGGTGGTCGACCGCGCCAAGGGGGTCTTGCAGGAGTCGTTGGGCATCACTGAGCCCGATGCCTTCCGCTGGATCCAGAAGACCGCAATGGATTTGCGCGTTTCGATGAGAGATGTCGCCGAAGGTGTCGTGACGCATGGGGTTGATGTCACGAAATGACAACGACGAGACGACGCGACACGCTCGGGGGGCTGTAGGCACGCCGATAACACGCTAGGTTCTCCCAATCACCGCTCAGCCCCGGCCCCAAAGCCGGCCAAACCTCTCGATACGGAGGCTTTATGCTCCTCCCCTCTCGCCTCGCGCGGCTCAGTATTGTCGCTGCGGCAGCAGCCCTCGTCTTGTCATCGTGTGGTGGCGATAACAACGACAACAGCTCTGGCGGTACCGACACCAGCGGCACCGAGACCAGTTCAGCACCCGAGTCATCGGCCCCGGCCGGCACCGGCGACGGCACGCTCACGATCGGCACGCTGCTCCCGCAGACCGGCGACCTCGCCTTCCTCGGCCCCCCCGAGTTCGCAGGCGTCGACCTCGCGGTCAACGACATCAACGCGGCAGGCGGCGTGCTGGGCCAGAAGGTAGTCCAGTCCAAGGCGGACTCTGGCGACGGCACCCCCGACATCGCCGGCGCATCCGTCGACAAGCTCCTCAACGCCAACGCAGACGTCATCATCGGCGCGGCCGCCTCGAGCGTGTCGCTGTCCGTCATCGACAAGATCGTCGGCGCGGGCGTCGTCGAGTTCTCGCCGGCGAACACCTCGCCTGCGTTCGACACCTACGACGACAAGGGCCTGTACTTCCGCACGTCGCCCTCTGACGTCTTCCAGGGCGCAGTCCTCGGCAACCTCGTTGCCTCGGACGGCTTCACCAACGTCGCCGTCATGGCTCGGCAGGACTCGTACGGCGAAGGCTTGGCCGACGAGTTCGTGAAGACGCTCCAGCAACAGGGCGGAAACGTCGCGGTCAAGACGCTCTACTCGGCAGACGCGACGAACTACACGGCCGAGATCAACAAGGTGGCGGCGAGCAAGCCCGACGCGGTCGTTCTCATTGCCTTCGAAGAGGCGACGAAGATCGTCCCCGGCCTGATCGCCAAGGGCGTCGGTCCGCAGGATGTGCAGACCTACTTCGTCGACGGCGACACTGCCGACTACTCGAAGGACTTCCCGGCAGGCACGATGAAGGGCGTCAAGGCGACCTTCCCGGCTCCCGCCAAGATCGACCCGTCGTTCAACAAGTCCCTTCTCGACGTCAACCCGAAGCTGACCGACTTCACCTACGGCGCACAGTCGTACGACGCCACGATCATGACGGCGCTCGCTGCGACCGCGGCCAATGACGACTCTGGTGAGTCGATTGCTTCGAAGCTGATCGAGATCTCGAAGGACGGCACACCGTGCTCGGAGTACTCCGAGTGTGTCGGCCTCCTCGAGAGCGGCGAAGACATCGACTACGAAGGCGCGTCGGGTCCCTGTGACCTCAACGACAGCGGCAGCGTGGCGAAGGCGACGATCGGCATCCAGTTGTACGGGCAGGACAACACGTACAAGCAGATCGACTCCGTCTCCGGCGTCATCGACTAGTCGACCTGAGAGCAATGGGAAGGGCCCCGGCCAACGGCCGGGGCCCTTTCTCTTGCTTCTCGGTTCTGAGTGGGGTGCGACTATCCCTTGGCGAGCGTGCCGAGGTAGAGCTCGATCACCTTGGGGTCGTTGGCGAGTGCCTCGCCGGTGCCGGTGTAAGCGTTCCGGCCCTGATCGAGGACGTATGCGCGATCGCAGATCTGCAGGCATCGGGCGGCGTTCTGCTCGACCATGATCACCGAGACGCCGGCCCGGTTGATCCGCCTGGTCTGGACGAAGACCTCGTCCTGCATGACCGGTGATAGCCCCGCCGACGGCTCGTCGAGGAGCAGCACCGACGGGTTCATCATCAGCGCTCGGCCCATCGCCACCATCTGCCGCTCACCGCCGGACAGCGAGCCCGCACGTTGGGCGCGACGGTCGCGGAGGGCAGGGAACAGGCCGGCGACGAAGTCGAACCGCTCGCGGAAGATCTTCGGCTTCTGATAGGCGCCCATCTCGAGGTTCTCCTCGATCGTGAGCGACGGGAAGACGTTGTTGGTCTGCGGCACGAACCCGATCCCGGACGCCACGAGCACGTCGGCGCGTTGATTGGTGATCTCGTTGCCCTTGAGCGTCACGGTGCCCGAACCGATCTTGACGAGTCCGAACAGCGCTTTCAGCAGCGTCGACTTTCCGGCGCCGTTGGGGCCGATGATGCCGACGAGCTCGCCCTCCTGGCAGTAGAGGTCGGCGCCGTTGAGGATGTTGACGCCCGGCAGATAGCCCGCGATCAGGTCGTCGGCACGGAGCACGGCCCCCTCGGCCTCGGCCAGGTGCGTCTCGCGCTCGGGAGTGAGCTCAGTCGGCCTGTCGACCCCGGTTTCGGTCGGGCCAGACGCCATGTCGAGCTCTTCGATCTCCCTGTTGCGCTCGTCCGGATCGGACATCTCAGCCGTCCTCCCTCTCCGCCTCGACCGCTTCGATCTCCTCCTGCGCGGCGGCGAGGATCTGCTCTTCGGCCTCGAAGCTGAGCGCTGTGTCGTGGTGGGCGCCGAGGTAGGCGTCGATGACACGCTGGTCGGCCATCACGGTGTCGGGCGGGCCCTCGGAGATGATGCGTCCCTGGGCCATCACGACGACCCAGTCCGAGATGTCGCGGACCATGTCCATGTCGTGCTCGACGAAGAGCACCGTCATGCCGTCGTCGCGCAGCGACTTCACATGGCCGAGCAGGCTTTGCTTGAGCGCCGGGTTGACGCCGGCCATCGGCTCGTCGAGCATGACGAGGTTCGGCTCGACCATGAGAGACCGCGCCATCTCGAGCAGCTTGCGCTGGCCGCCCGACAGCGATCCGGCGAAGTCGTCGCGCTTCTCGTGCAGCTTGAAACGCTGCAGCAGGGCCTCGGCGCGCTTGGTGTTCGCCCGCTCTTGAGCTCGCCAGAACGGCGCGATCATAGCCTGCCAGATGCTCTCGCCCGCCTGGCCGGTAGCGCCGAGTCGCATGTTCTCGATGACCGTGAGTCGGGCGAGGACCTTGGTCAGCTGGAAGGTGCGGACCATGCCCATCCGCGCGACCCGGTACGCGGGCAGCCCGTTGAGGCTGGCGCCCTCGAATTGCCAGTCGCCCTCGTCGGGCTTGTCGAAGCCGGTCAGCAGGTTGAAGAACGTCGTCTTGCCGGCTCCGTTGGGGCCGATGAGCGCCGTGATCGCGTTTCGCTGCACCTCGAGGTGCTGAACGTCGACGGCGGTCAGGCCGCCGAAGCGGCGGACGATGTTGTCGGCGACCAGGATCGGATTCGGCTTGCTGGCGCCGGGTTCGCGGGGGACGTCCGCGAGCTCGCGGGCGGCGTCGGCTGCAGTGGTCGTCGACGGCGGGGCCGTAGGCGTCGTGGACTCGTCAACGGGCATCGATCGCCAGCTCCCTTCGGTCACCGAAGATGCCTTGCGGCCGGAAGATCATCAGCAGCATCAGCGCCAATCCGAGGAAGATCAGCCGCATCAGGCTCGCCTGAGTATGCGTCATGATCCAGTCGGGGATGATCGGATCCGTACCGGATGTGGCCTCGTCGAAGAAGAGGTCGAGGAACGTGATGAGGAACCAGAAGATCAAGGCGCCGGCGACGGGGCCGAACACGCGTGCCGCTCCACCGACCAGCAAGACGGTGTAGGCGAAGAAGGTCGTGTCGGTGGCGAACAGCGACGGGTTGATGGCTGAGTGCTGGAGCGCGCTCATGAACCCCGCCAGGCCTCCGAAGAGCCCGCCGATCACCAGCGACTGCATCTTGTAGGCGTATACGTTCTTACCCAGGCTTCGGACGGCGTCCTCGTCCTCGCGAATGCCCTTCAGCACGCGTCCCCATGGGCTGCGCATCAGCAGCCACACGATCAGGCAGCACACGACGACGACGGACCACCCGACGACGAGCACCCAGAAGTCATACGACCGCCATGAGGTGATCCCGATGTCGACCGAGGAGTGGAACGGGCTGAGGTTGCGGAAGGTGTCGCCGAACGACTGCAGGCCGTCCTGCCCGCCGAAGTACTTGAGCAGACTGACCGAGCCGACGGTCTGCCGGATGATCTCTGCGGCGGCGATCGTCACGATGGCCAGGTAGTCGGCACGCAGTCGCAGGGTCGGGATACCGAGCAGGAGAGCGAGTACGACGCACAGCAGGAGGCCGACAGCGATGCCGAGCCAGAACGACAGGCCCCACGTCGCCACGAAGGACGCCAGCGCATATGCGGCGACGAGCATGAACCCCGCCTGCCCGAAGTTCAGCAGGCCGGTGTAGCCGAAGTGCACGTTCAGTCCGATCGCCGCGAGGCAGTAGACGACGGCAGCGGGACCGAGAGCCTGTTGGAACGACCCCTGCATGATCGTGTTCCAGTCCATGGGTTTCCTCCTCGCCTAGCCGACCCGCTCGGGGCGACCGAGCAGGCCTTGTGGACGGAACAGCAGGACAACGATCAGGACGCCGAGCGCGCCGACGAACTTGAGCTCGGCCGGGACGATGAGGGTCGAGACCTCGATCAACGTGCCGATCACATAGCTCCCGAGGATCGCGCCCCAGATGGTGCCGAGACCGCCCAGAGTGACCGCGGCGAACACGAGCAGCAGGATCTTGAAGCCGACCTGATAGTCGAAGCCCTGCGTCATCCCCAGCATGACTCCGGCCAGCCCGGCGAGTGCCGCGCCGCCGATCCAGACGACGGAGATCACCCGGTCGACGTTGATTCCGGACGACGCCGCGAGCGCCGGGCTGTCGGCGACCGCGCGCGTCGCCTTGCCCATCTTCGTGCGCTGCAGTGCCTGCGTCACGAACAGCAGCGCGATCACCGCGACGAGGGTGACCAGGATGTCTTTCGGGGTGATGTCGACCCAGCCGACGTGCCAGGGCTCGACGGTCGCGTACTGCGTGTAGTTGTGGTTGTCGGCGCCTGCGACGTATTGGTAGACGTTGCGCAGGAAGATCGACAGGCCGATGCTGACGATCATCATCGCGATCAGGCCAGTGCCGCGTTTTCGAAGCGGTCGCCACAGCAGCTGATCCTGGGCATAGCCGAATCCGCCGGACACGATGGTTGCGAGGATCCCGGCGAGGATGAGGGGAATGCCCCACCCGCTGTCGAAGCCGTAGGCGACGAGGGCGCCGAACGAGATCAGCTCGCCATGCGCGAAGTTCGTGAGCCCGGTGGTGCCGAAGACCATCGAGAGGCCAAGGGACGCGAGCGCGAGAATCGAGCTGAAGACGATTCCGCCTACCGCCAGCTGGACAGCCTGCTGATACCAGGGGTCCTCGCCGATCTTGGGCCCGATCGGGAACTGGAAGGCGATGTTCTGCTCGATCTGAATGTGCCGGGTGTTCTCGACTTGCTTCGGATTGGTCAGCTCGGTACCGGACGGCAGGGTCGACTCGTCGATCTTGACCACGATGGTGCTGTCGAGCACGTCGAGGCTGGTTCCCGGGAGACGGATCGCGAACGAGCCGTCCTCCTTCGACAACGTCTCGCCGAGCGGGTTGCCCTGGTCGTCTTCGACCGTGATCTTGACGCCGGCGACGGGCTCTGGGGGAGTCTTGCCCGTGTCGCAGAGCAAGCCGACGACGAAGATGACGCCGTCCTTGTCGGGGAACTGCGGCAGCGGGCAGGCCGCGCCGGTGGGGGCGGCGAGCGCGGTGCCGGTGAGGGTGAGTGCTCCGACGATGGCGACGAGCAGTGCAACGGCTATACCGGTAAGGCGCACTCGCACGAATGACTCCTGTCATGTCGGTGGCGCTTAGAACGGCTGCCGGAGGGGCGCTCGGGGATCCGGCTTTCGCACACTTTCGCGGGAGCATAGCGACTCGGGGCCCTTGCCCGTAGGCCCCAGCGTGAACGCAACCGACTTGGGGTGCCCAACGCGGCTGACGTGACGCTGACTCGTTGCTCGGGGTGAGCATGGGATGGCGGGGTCAGTCGCACCGTCGTAGGGTGTTGGTCGCACTCGTCCCAGGAGCACCATCCGACGGGCGACTTCACCGGCTGCCGCACCCTGCCGCCCCGCAGAGCCCGGCGCAGTGACCGAAGGGGAGCGCCGATGACCCGAGCTCAAGCGGACGTTCGCGACGCCGTACCGGACGATGCGCTCGCGTTGCAATCGATCTGGCTCGACTTCGCCGAGACTCGGCCGGCCGACCGCCAGAGTCGCGAGACGCGCGAGACCAGCATGGTCGAGCAGATCGAGCGCTCCATCCTCCGATTCGAGACCGACCCGTCTGAGCGCCTCCTGGTCGCCCTGATCGACGACATCGCCGTCGGCGTCGCGCACCTGCGGCGGGCGCCGCTGTCGCCGATGCATCCCGACGACGCCGTTCACGTCGGCTACCTGCATGTGTTGAGCAACTACCGGCGCCGCGGCGTCGGACGGCAGCTCCTGGAGGCGGCGGCCGACTGGGCCGACGAGAAGGACTCGCAGCACATCGTCGCGACCGTGGCGGCGCGCAGCCGCGACGCCAACAGGTTCCTCGCCCGCTTGGGCATGAGTCAGGTCGCGGTTGTGCGGGCGTCGACGGTCGTCAGCCTGAGAGCCAAGCTGGCAAGCGGTGGCAAGAGCGCGGCGTCACACATCGTGGCGGCCCGGCGGCTGACGCGCCGCACCGGCCGCCAGGCGTCGGACTGAGGTCTGGCCAGTGGCTGTCGCCGCTAGTCGCCGGCGCCAGGAGTGGGCGACGTCAGGTGGCAGGTGATCCGCGCAGTGCACACGCGACGGTCCTGCTCGTCGGAGATCACGACCTCGTAGCACGCGACGCTTCGTCCCAGATGGATCGGCGTCGCGACGCCGCGAACGACGCCGTCGCGCGTGGACCGGTGGTGCGTCGCGTTGATGTCGACGCCGACCGCGACGCCGTCGGGCCCCACATGCAGCGTCGACCCGATGGATCCCAGGGTCTCGGCCAGCACGCACGACGCGCCGCCGTGAAGGAGTCCGAACGGCTGAATGTTCCCCTCGACCGGCATGGTGGCGACGACCCGGTCGGCCGACGCCTCGAGCACTTCGATGCCCATTCGGTCGAGCAGAGTCGGGCCGACGTCCGGCCACTCGTCCATCGCCAGGTTCGGGTGGTCCATCGCGCCTCCAGGCTCGTCACCCGGCCGTCGCCGGGGCGGTCAGTCGTGTCGGTCCCCAAGACTAGAGTCGACGCCGTGACCGACTCTGCGCAGACCAGCGAGCAGACGACCGAGGCCGCCGAGCCGGGGCCTAGCCGGCTCCTGCTGCTCGACGGGCACTCGCTGGCCTACCGGGCGTTCTTCGCGCTTCCGGTCGAGAACTTCTCCACCACCACCGGCCAGCACACCAACGCCGTCTACGGCTTCACCTCCATGCTCATCAACGTCCTGCGCGACGAGCAGCCGACCCACATCGCGGTCGCCTTCGACGTGTCGCGCGAGACGTTCCGTTTGCAGGAGTACTCCGAGTACAAGGCCAACCGCTCGAAGAGCCCGCCCGAGTTCGGTGGCCAGGTGTCGCTCGTCAAGGAGGTCCTCGAGGCGCTCCGGGTCGTGGCGATCGAGAAGGACGGCTACGAGGCTGACGATGTCATCGCGACACTGGCCACGCAGGCGGCGGCCGAGGGCCTCGACGTCCTGATCTGCACAGGCGATCGCGATGCGTTCCAGCTGATCAGCGACCAGGTCACCGTGCTCTACCCGCGACGGGGCGTCTCCGACCTCGCCCGGATGACACCCGACGCGGTCCAAGAGCGCTACGGCGTCGGGCCCGAGCAGTACCCCGACCTCGCCGCCATGGTCGGCGAGTCGAGCGACAACCTGCCCGGCGTGCCGGGCGTCGGTCCCAAGACCGCGGCGAAGTGGATCAACCAGTTCGGGTCGCTCGACGACATCGTGGCCCGCGTCGACGAGGTCGGCGGCAAGGCCGGCGAGAGCCTGCGCGAGCATCTCGCCGACGTGATCCGCAATCGCCGCATCAACGAGCTGGTCCGCGACCTCGACCTCCCGCTCACCGTGCCCGATCTCAAGCAGCAGCCGTGGAACCGCGACGAGGTGCACACCATCTTCGACGGCCACGAGTTCCGGGTGCTGCGCGACCGGCTGTTCGAGACGCTGTCGGCCGACGAGCCCGTCATCGAAGAGGCGGCCGATCTCGACGGGCGGGTTCTGGGCGCCGGCGAGGTCGAGCCGTGGCTCGTCGAGCACGTTGGGGCCGAGACTCTGGTCGGCGTCTTCGTCGAAGGGCATTGGGGCGGCGGCACCGGCCAGGCCCATGCGGTTGCCCTCGCGACGCCGGCCGCGGTCGCCGCACGGATCGACCTGGCCGAGATTCTGCCCGCCGACGAGGCGGCGCTCGCAGGCTGGCTGGCAGCCGCCGACCGCCGCAAGGCCTTCCACGATGCGAAGGGCCCGCTACTTGCCCTCGACGCTCGCGGGCTGTCGGTCGCCGGCGTCGCCGCCGACACCGCGCTCTCGGCGTACCTCTCGCACCCCGACCAGCGGTCGTACGACCTCGCCGATCTGACGCTTCGCTATCTGCACCGCGAGCTGAAGTCGGCCGACGCCGATGCCGACCAGCTCACCTTCGAGCTCGACGGCGACACGGCCGCGGCCGAAGAGTCGATGCGCAAGGCACACGCGGTCGTCGATCTCGCGGCGGCGCTCGAGAGCGAACTCGAGACGCGCGGCGGTTCGAGCCTGCTCGCCGACGTCGAGCTGCCGCTGGTCGACGTGCTCCGGCGCATGGAGCAGACGGGTGTGGCTGTCGACGTCGGTCACCTCACGTCGCTCGAGGCCGAGTTCGCGGGCCAGGTCAAGCAGGCGGCCGACGATGCGTACGAAGTCATCGGCAAGCAGATCAACCTCGGGTCGCCGAAACAGCTGCAGGTCGTTCTGTTCGACGAGCTCGGCATGCCGAAGACCAAGCGCACCAAGACCGGCTACACCACCGACGCCGAGGCGCTGCAGAGCCTTTACGAGAAGACCGAGCACCCGTTCCTCCAGCACATGCTCCGGCATCGCGATGTCACCCGCCTGCGTCAGACGGTCGAGGGCCTCCTCAAGACGGTCGCCGACGACGAGCGCATCCACACGACGTACAACCAGATGATCGCCGCGACGGGGCGGCTGTCGTCGACCGAGCCCAACCTGCAGAACATCCCGATCCGCACCGAGGAGGGCCGTCGCATTCGCGAGGCCTTTATCGTCGGCGACGGATACGAGACGCTGCTGACCGCCGACTACAGCCAGATCGAGATGCGGATCATGGCCGACGTCTCCGACGACGTTGGGCTGATCGAGGCGTTCAACTCGGGGGCCGACTTCCACTCGGTCACCGCCTCGCGGGTCTTCACCGTTCCGGCCGACGAGGTGACGCTCGGTCAACGGTCCAAGATCAAGGCGATGAACTACGGGCTGGCCTACGGGCTGTCGGCGTTCGGGCTGAGCCAGCAGCTCAAGATCGACACGTCGGAGGCACGGGTCCTGATGGACGAGTACTTCGAGTCGTTCGGCGGTGTGCGCGACTACCTCAGGGGCGTCGTCGACGATGCGCGGCGCACTGGCTTCACCGAGACCCTGCTCGGGCGTCGCCGCTATCTGCCCGATCTGACGAGCGACAACCGGCAGCGTCGCGAGATGGCCGAGCGGATGGCGCTCAACGCCCCCATCCAGGGATCGGCGGCCGACATCATCAAGGTCGCGATGCTCCGGATCGATCGTGCGATCGCCGACGAGGGACTGTCGTCGCGGATGCTCCTGCAGGTGCACGACGAGCTCGTGTTCGAGGTCGCGACCGGCGAGCGCGACACCGTCGAGCGCCTCGTGCGCCGCGAGATGGGTGCTGCGGCCGACCTCAGGGTGCCGCTCGAGGTCTCGGTCGGCATCGGTCGCACCTGGCACGAGGCCGGCCACTGATGGCCGCCACGGCCCCAAACTGGAGCCACTTTGGCGCAACTCTTGGAAGTGTCGTGCGGCCTATCCAGCGACGGCGGACAGGGTCTCCCCGGCGGGCGCTTCGATCTTGACCGTGAAGAGGGCGTCGGCGCGGGTGACGCCGAGGTTGACGGCGGCGATGGGCTTCGCCATCCGGTCGGCGGCGAGCGCGTAACGGTAGCCCGAGTGCACCATCAGCGAGCTCCCAACGACCAGCAGCGCGTCGGACGTCTCGAGGGCCGCGGTGGCCTGCTGGTGCCGCCAAGGCGGCACGCTCTCGCCGAAGAACACGACGTCGGGCTTGACCGTCCCCTGGCACGACGGGCAGACCGGCACCTCGAAGCGGCCGAAGTCGACCCCGTCGAGGTCGGCGTCGCCGTCCGGCGCGCTCGGTGCGTCGAGGGCGGTCCACTCTGCGTTGAGGCGTTCGAGGCGGCGCTGCCATTCGTCGCGTCGGCCGCCCTGCCGGCACGACAGGCAGACGACTCGGTCGATCCGACCATGGAGGTCGATGACGCGGCGTGATCCCGCGGCCTGATGCAGGCCGTCGACGTTCTGCGTGGCGAGCAGACTGACTTTCCCTGACTCCTCAAGTCGGGCGAGGGCGTGGTGGCACGCATTGGGTGCGGCGGAACCCATGCCTCGCCAGCCGATCAGGCTGCGTGCCCAGTACCGCGCTCGCACCTCGGGGTCGCGCTTGAACGCCGCAAACTGCACCGGCTGCTGCCGCTTCCAGGAGCCGTCGAGGTTGCGATAGTCGGGGATGCCCGACTCGGTGCTGCAACCAGCGCCGGTCAGGACGAAGACCCGTCGATGCCGGTCGAGGAACTCACGAAGGCTGGCCACGTCATCGCCTCCGGACTCGCGAGGCTGTGGTTGGAGGACGACGCTCATGGCGTCGTCGAGCGTACCCGCCGAGTGGGAACCCGAGCCGACGTCAGCGCGGACGCATGCCGAGCGTGATTTGCGTCTGGACGGGCACCACGGTTCCCACGGACTGGGACTGACGCTGAACCTCGAGCGTCAGTCCGATCGGGCCGGTGTACGGGCGGCGCTCTGGCACGAGCCGGTGACCGTAGACGGCCGTCTCAAGGCGTTCGCCGGCAAGACCGACGAACTGCGGCACGATCGTGTAGTTCGCGGGGAGGACCGTGATGGACCCGATGATCCGGTCGAGTGTCTGCTTCGACCGCGTGGTCACCGACATGCCGAAGCCGAGCTCCGGCGCCGAGGTGTAGGCGACGTAGCGCCCGTGGCGATGGGTCGGCGTCGTGACCAAGAACTCGCCAGCGTGGGCGAGGCGCGGCCCGAAGTCTCCCTGCACCTCTGGCTCGCCGGCGATGTCGCGGTTGAACGACACTGCCGAGAGTCCGGTGGGAATTGTCTTGTCGTCGCACAGACGCGCCGTGCTGGGTGCCGGAAAGATCACCGCGTTCCGGGTGATTGCGCCGCACGTCGACGCCACCTGCACCCACGACGACGGCACCGCCAAGACAACCGTCTGATAGCCGACGAGCTTGCGATGTGGCCCGACGTCGGGAAGCGACGGCTGCTGCGGCTCCGGGACCCAGCCCGGCAACTCGGACGGAACGCCCGACGACGTCGCGGTCGGACGTGCCTCCTCGTCGCTTGATGCGAGAACCGATACCCCGACAGCAGAGACGAGCACCACGGCGACGGCTCCGGCCGCTGTCGCCAGCAGCCAGGCGTGCCGCCGGCGCGAGTCAAGAGCGACCGTGCGCTCGACGACGGCCGTGGTGGGTGGCCGGACCGCGTCCTGTGCCGTGAACAGCGCTGCCAGCTGCCGTTGGACGTCGGGGTCGACGTCGGTGTCTCTGTCGCCCTCGTGCGCACGGCGGGCGACAGACTGGGCGACAGATTGGGCGATGAGGCCGTCCGCGGTATCGAGGTCGCGGTCGACATCCGCCTTCGAGCGGCCGAGCGAGGCAGCCACGGATGTGCTGTCCATGCCGATGCGACCGCGCAGAACGATCGCGGCCCGCTCGAGCTCGGTCAGCTGCGAAAGGCCTTCCCAGAGGCCGAGCGGGTCGTCGGCCGACGGGAGCGGATGGGCGTCGACCTCCTGCAGATGCAGCCCGCCGTCGCGGCTCCACGATCTCTCGCGAGTGCGCACGTGCCTGCGCGCCACGGCGACGGCGACGCGTCGGTCAGCACCGGCGACGTCCTGTCCCGGCGTGCGCACGGCGGCAGCCAACCCGTGCGCGGCGAGCTCTTGAGCGCTCACCCAGTCGCCGGCGAGCAGGTAGGCAGTAACGAGCGCCGAGTGCGCGTGCCTCGACGCGAACTCCTCGACGCCCGCACGGTCGGTCGGGCGGTCAGCCATCGCCTCCATTGTCGTCGGACCGCTGTGCCGGTGGCATTGCACCAACGGACGAGGTCGGCCCGCGCTGTGGCAGGGTTGACGCGTGGCTCAGGCGAAGGTCGGATATGCAGCGGCGCTCGAGCAATTCACGCCGGCGGAGATCGTCGAGTTGTGCGAGTCCTCCGAGCGGCACGGATTCACGGGCACGATGGCGGCCGACCATCTCCAGCCATGGGTGCCGCAACAGGGCCAGGCGTCCTACGTATGGGCGGTGTTGAGCGCCGTCGGCCAGCGGACGTCGGGAGACCTCGGCCCCGGGGTCACCTGCCCCAGCTTCCGCCAGCATCCCGTGATCGTCGCGCAGGCCGCAGCGACCCTGGAGGCTTTGTACCCGGGGCGGACCTGGCTCGGCCTCGGCTCCGGCGAGGCGCTCAACGAGTCGGTTTTCGGTGGCTACTGGCCTGAGGCTCCCGAGCGGATCCGGATGATGTTCGAGGCCGTCGAGGTGATCCAGCAGCTGTTCTCCGGCAAGGACGGCAAGCACGCGGGGGAGTTCTTCAAGCACCACACCATGCGTCTCTGGACGATGCCTGCGCCGCCCCCGCCGATCCTGATCGCGACGGCGGGGCCGATCACGGCCAAGCGGGCCGGGGCCAGGTGCGACGGAGTCATTACGCCGGGCGCGACCGTCGAGAAGGTCGCCGGGGTCTTCGCCAAGTTCGACGAGGGCGCGCGCGGCGCCGGCAAGGATCCGTCGTCGAGTGCCAAGGTCCTGCAGCTCCACCTCTCGTGGGCATCGACGGACGAGGAGGCTCTCGCGAACGCGATGCTCGAGTGGCCCAACGGCGGCATGCACTTCTCCAAGCAGGACGTCCGCTCGCCCCACGACTTCGCCGCAATGGCCTCGCTCGTGCGGCCGGAGGACTTCGAGGGTCGGATGCTCGTGTCGACTGACCCCGACCGGCACCGGGCCGAGATCCAGAAGTTCTTTGACGCCGGTGCGACGCAGGTCTACCTCCACAACGTCGGCCGAAACCAGGCCGAGTGGATGGAGGTCTTCGGCACGGACGTGCTGCCGAAGCTGCATCGCTGACTTCCGCGAGCGGTCAGGTTCTCGGCGCGAGCGGTCAGGTTCTCGGCAGCGTCCGTACGCTGAGGCGATGACGATCCACGGCGACCACCCGTTCGCCGACCCCGATGCCGAGCGTGATCCCGCGCGACGGCTGCGTGGCCGACTCGGCGGCGCGGTGTCGCTGTGGACCAGCGAGACGACCGATCATCGCGGGCGCACCGGGCTCACGGTGTCGTCGCTGATGGTCGCCGCCGGCGAGCCGGCTCATGTCCTGGCGTTGATCGACCCCGAGTCTGACCTCGCCATCGCGCTCGACTCGTCCGGGCGCGCGGTCGTGCAGATCCTGGAGTGGCGCCATCAGCAGCTCGCGGAGGCCTTTGCCGGCCGCTTCCCGGCGCCCGGCGGACCGTTCCGCATGGGGGAGTGGGAAGACACTCGCTGGGGCCCGCGGCTGGCAGACGTGTCGACGTGGGCCGGCGTCCGGATCGAGGCCGAGGTGCGGCGGGTCGGCTGGTACGCCCTGGTCGACGCCGTGGTCGAGTCTGTCGAGGTCGGCGACGGCGAGCCGTCCCTCGTTCACCGCCGCGGCAGCTATGAGCGCGGTACGTAAGCCGTCAGGCGACGGCGAGCGCCTCGCGCATCGCGGCGAGATGCGCGGGGGTCGATCCGCAGCATGCCCCGATCAGGTCGATTCCGATGCCGTGCAGCCGACGTGCGTGGTCTGCGAGGTCTGACACGGGGACGTCATAGCCGAAGCGGTCGCCCATGAGCACCGGCAGCCCCGCGTTCGACTGCGCGATCAGCAGGACGTCTGAGCCCTCTGGCCGGGCCGCGGCGAGCTGCTCGGCGATCTGCTCCATCTCCTCGAGCCCGCGGCCGCAGTTGGCTCCGGCGGCCTCGACGCCCGACTCGGCGAGCGACACGACGGCCTGAGCCGGTGTCACGCCCATCATCGTGCGCAGATTGGTGTCGAAGCTCAGGGTCGCGATCGTCGGCAGGTCGGGTGCGACTGCCCGGGCGGCGTCGACGGCCGCGGAGACCTCGCCGAGGTCGCTCATCGTCTCGATCAGGACGAGGTCGATGCCGCCGGCGACCAGGCCGGTCAGCTGCTCCTCGAAGATCGCCTGCGCGTCGGCTGGGTCGAGCGTTCCGAGCGGGCTGAGGAGCTCGCCGGTCGGGCCAAGATCGCCCGCGACCAGAGCTCCGTGCTCGGCTGCGACTGATCGCGCGATCTCGGCGGCTGCGCGATTCAGCTCGACGACCCGATCGCCGAGGCCGTGCATCGCAAGGCGCGGACGAGTGCCGCCGAAAGTGTTGGTGGTGAGGACGGCCGCCCCGGCCGCGGCGTACTCCTCATGAATCGCGCGGATCTTCTCGGGCTCCTCGACGTTCCACAGCTCGCCTGGCCGCCCCTCGTCGAGGCCGCGTTCCTGCAGCAGCGTGCCCATGCCGCCGTCGAATAGCACCCACTCGCGTCCGTCGAGCAGCTTCGCCAGCCTGTTCACGACGCGTCCTGGCGATCGTCGGCCAGCCCCGCGAGAAAGGCGTCGACTGCCTCCGGCGGCCACTGCCGCTCGAGATCGGCCGCCACTTGCTCCGCCACGTCTGCCGTCGTTCCGTCGAGCACCGTCCAGACAGTGCGTCGCCAGCCGGCGAGATAGGCGTCTGCGTCGGTGTCGCCGAGCCGCATCGCGGCCTCGTCGATGGCCTCCTGGAAGCGCTGTGGAAGGGGGCTCTTCGCGATGACGTCTCCCTCGCGCGCGACCACGAGCGACGGCAACTCTCGCCAATAGGTGATCTGATACTCCGCCACCACGCCAGGCTAAACCTGCCAAGCGCGGCCGACTCAGACCGTCCAGATGGCGGCGCCAGGATGGTCGGATGGATTGGGCTACGGTCAGCCTCGAGCCACTCGAGGGCGGCTTCAGCGGCGAGACGTTCGTCGCCCACACCGTCGACGGAGACGTCGTCGTCCGGACGTATGCCCGCGATCCAGAGCGCGCCGGCGTCGACGCGTCCCTGCTGCGGCTCGTCCGCGGTTTGCTCCCGGTCCCGGCGGTTCTCGAGGTGCGGCTCCCCGTCGACGGTCAGCCGGGTGTGCTCGTCACCGAGCGGCTTGCGGGCGTGCCGCTCGACCGGCTGGCCGACGACCGCGCCGGCGATGTCGACTGGTCCACGCTCGGTACTGCGCTCGGGAGGGCACTCCGGACGCTCGCCGGCATCCCGTTCCTGCACTCGGGCGTGTTCGCAGGCCCTGACCTTGCGGCGGTCTCCGGCTCGCTACCCGACGATCTGGCGGACTGGGCGCGCACCGTTCGCGCGACCGGGCGGCTGTCGATCTGGTCTGACGCTGACTGGGCAGGACTTGAGGTCGTCGTCGATCAGGCAGCGGCGGCAATAGCGGAGGGCCCGGCGCGAGCCGTGCTGGTGCACTCCGATTTCAACGTGAAGAACCTGCTCGGCGACCCGGTCTCCTGGCAGCTGACCGGA
Source organism: Nocardioidaceae bacterium (assembly GCA_035473375.1). GTDB lineage: Bacteria > Actinomycetota > Actinomycetes > Propionibacteriales > Nocardioidaceae > DATIOH01. Next base: position 28,493 of record DATIOH010000166.1, read on the forward strand.
GTCGTCGACTGGGAATTCGCCCATGCCGGCTCGCCGGACGCCGATCTGGGGAATGTGACCCGGTTCGAGCGCGATCCCGCCTTCGTGGCTGCGCTTGTCGGGGCATTCGACGAGGACGTGCCCGCAGCAGGCGGCAACCGCATGCTGCGTGGCCGCGCGGCCGATCTCTGGGCGCTGATAGAGCTGGCGGGCCGGCCCCAGGCGAACACCGTTTCCATGCTCGCGGAGCGGTTGCTGCTCGCCCAGGCACGGGAGCGTGATCTGAGCGCGTGGCCGTTCGACGGGACGCGCGTCTCCGTCCGGGGCGCTCGACAGGCCTCCGCGAAGGCTCGCATTGGCTCTGAGCGGGGAAAACCCCTATTCTGAGAGGTGCGCTGTAGGCCTGCACGCCCTCATACGGAGCAGGCGCGTGCTCGTAACTCTCTTAATCCACGTCACAGAGACAAGTGACTGGCCCGCTCGGACACACATATTCAGCCCGGGCGCTCGGTGGGGAACTGCGATCCAAGGGTCTTCTGCGCGCCCGCACGACTAACTATCCACCCGACGGAGTTCCATCCCTTATGACGAGCAGCATCGAAGCCCCTCCCGCCGCGCAGGAGACCCCCCAGGTAGCGGTCAACGACATCGGATCGGCGGAGGACTTCCTCGCCGCGATCGATCAGACCATCAAGTACTTCAACGATGGCGACATCGTCGACGGCACCATCGTGAAGGTCGACCGTGACGAGGTACTGCTCGACATCGGTTACAAGACCGAGGGCGTCATCCCGTCGCGCGAGCTGTCCATCAAGCATGATGTCGATCCCGCTGACGTCGTCAGCGTCGGCGACAAGGTCGAGGCTCTCGTCCTCCAGAAGGAAGACAAAGAGGGCCGGCTGATCCTCTCCAAGAAGCGCGCGCAATACGAGCGTGCGTGGGGGACGATCGAGAAGATCAAGGAAGAGGACGGCGTCGTCACCGGTCAGGTCATCGAGGTCGTGAAGGGCGGGCTCATCCTCGACATCGGGCTGCGCGGCTTCCTGCCGGCGTCGCTCGTCGAGATGCGGCGGGTCCGCGACCTGCAGCCGTACGTCGGCCGCGAGCTTGAGGCGAAGATCATCGAGCTCGACAAGAACCGCAACAACGTCGTGCTGTCGCGCCGCGCGTGGCTCGAGCAGACGCAGTCCGAGGTTCGGCAGAACTTCCTCACCCAGCTGCAGAAGGGCCAGGTCCGGCCCGGTGTCGTGTCGTCGATCGTCAACTTCGGCGCGTTCGTCGATCTGGGCGGAGTCGACGGGCTCGTGCACGTGTCCGAGCTGTCGTGGAAGCACATCGACCACCCGAGCGAGGTCGTCGAGGTCGGCCAAGAGGTCACCGTCGAGGTGCTCGACGTCGACATGGACCGCGAGCGTGTGTCGCTGTCGCTGAAGGCGACCCAGGAAGACCCGTGGCAGCAGTTCGCTCGCACGCACCAGATGGGTCAGATCGTGCCGGGCAAGGTCACGAAGCTCGTCCCCTTCGGCGCATTCGTTCGGGTCGACGAGGGTATCGAGGGGCTCGTGCACATCTCCGAGTTGGCCGAGCGCCACGTCGAGATCCCTGAGCAGGTCGTCCAGGTCGGCGACGACGTGATGGTGAAGATCATCGACATCGACCTCGAGCGGCGCCGGATCTCACTGTCGCTGAAGCAGGCGAACGAGGGCGTCGACCACACCTCCGACGAGTTCGACCCGACTCTGTATGGCATGGCGGCGTCTTACGACGACCAGGGCAACTACCAGTACCCCGAGGGATTCGACCCAGAGACGGGGGAGTGGCTCGAAGGCTTCGACGACCAGAAGGCCGCTTGGGAGCAGCAGTACGCCGAGGCTCACGCGCGCTGGGAGGCGCACAAGCAGCAGGTCGAGGACGCCGCGAAGGCCGACGTCGAGGCCGGCGAGGCGTCGAGCTACTCGTCTGACGGCGCCGAGACCGTCGAGGCCGGCGCACCCGAAGCCGCGACCGACGGATCGCTCGCGTCTGACGAGGCTCTTCAGGCGCTGCGCGAGAAGCTCACCGGCGGAGCCCAGTAAGGGTTCCGTGAACCTGTCGGCCTAAGCCGACAGCCAGAGCAACAGCAGAACGGGCCCTCCCCGTGAAGGGAGGGCCCGTTCTGACGTTTCGGGGAGCTGAGTGATTCCCGAGTGACTCGTGAAGTGACTCAGTGGTGGGGTTTCGCGATGTACGGAAGGCTGGGGAGGTCGGGCGACGGCGACCAATCACGCGGAAGGCCCGACGAGGCGCGGAAGGTGTATCCGTCGGAGCGGACCATCCGGGCCAGGCGCACGAGATACCACGCGGCGACGGCCATAGCGGCGATGACGGCGACTGCTGCGAGCGTGTTCATGACAACAATTGTGCACCCAACCAGCCGTGCCAGCAATGGCAGAAGTGCCGCCATACCTCGATTTCCTGCCAATCCTGTGGCAGGCTGGCCGGATGCTGAAGAACGTCGCCGTGCTGGTCTACGACGGAGTCGCGCCATTCGAGCTCGGGGTTCTCTGCGAGGCGTGGGGCGTCGACCGCGAAGACCAGGGCATTCAGAACTTCGACTTCTCCGTCTGCGGGCCGCGGCGCGGCCGCGTGTCGACCACGCTGACGGGCTTCTCCCTCGACGTCAGCGAAGGCCTCGACCGCCTCGACGCCGCCGACCTCATTTGCGTCCCCGCCATGCCTCGCGACCGCGACGTGCCGAGCGAGGTGATCGCGGCGCTCCAGGCCGCGCACGAGCGCGGGGCTCGGTTGCTGTCGGTCTGCACGGGCGCATTCGTGCTCGGGGCCGCAGGTCTCCTCGACGGCCGCCGCTGCACCACGCACTGGCGGTACGTCGACGAGCTCGAGGCGCGCTTTCCGCTCGCCGACGTCGACTGCGATGTCCTGTACGTCGACGACGGATCGATCGTTACCTCGGCCGGCTCTGCCGCCGGCCTCGACGCCTGCCTGCACGTGATGCGCCAAGAGTTCGGCGCCGGCATGGCGGCGACGGTTGCCCGTCGGATGGTGGTCGCGCCGCATCGCGACGGCGGTCAGGCGCAGTTCATCCAGAGTCCCGTCCCCGAGACGACGGCCGACACGCTGCAGCCCCTGATCGAGTGGATGTCGGCCAACCTGAACGAGGAGATCACCGTCGAGACCCTCGCCGGCAAGGCGATGATGGCCCCGCGCACGTTCGCTCGCCGCTTCAAGGCCGAGACGGGCACGACGCCGTACCACTGGATCACCAACCAGCGGGTGATTTTGGCTGAGCGGATGCTCGAGGAGTCCGACGAGACGATCGAGCGGATCGCCGTCCAGGTGGGCTTCAGCAATGCCACCGCGTTCCGTCATCACTTCGCCAGGCTTCGCGGTACGAGCCCGCAGCGGTATCGACGGCTCTTCCGCGCACCTGTCGTCAGCGGTACGCCGAGCTGAGCCGATGAGCGTGGCTGACGACGAGTCAGAAGGCGGCCCCGTGACCGTCCGGGTGGGTCTGACCGGCGGAATCGGGGCGGGCAAGTCGACGGTCAGCGCAATGCTCGCCGAGAAGGGCGCCGTCGTGATCGACTCCGACGTGCTCGCGCGCGAGGTCGTCGCGCCGGGCAGTCCCGGGCTTGCCGCCGTGGTCGATGCGTTCGGAACCGATGTGCTCACGCCCGATGGCGAGCTCGATCGCCTGGCACTCGGGCGTGTCGTCTTCGCCGATCCGGACGCGCGTCGGCGGCTCGAGGCGATTACTCATCCCCTGGTGCGCGCGCGAGCGCGTGACATCGAGGCAGGCACGTGTGCGGGGACCGTGGTCGTGCACGACATCCCGCTGCTGGTCGAGACCGGACAGCAGGACAAGTTCGATGCCGTGGTCGTTGTCGAGGCCGCCGTCGAGGCGCAGTTGCAGAGGCTTCGGCAGACGCGCGGAATGGCTGCCGAAGACGCCCGTGCCCGAATCGCAGCGCAGGCCACGTCTGAGCAGAGAAGAGCCGCCGCCGACTACGTGATAGTCAACGACGGCTCTCTCGACGATCTGCGTCGACGAGTCGACGAGGTCTGGTCTGCCCTCACCGCAGCTGCGTCCGCTCGCTGAAGCTGGGCAGCCGCCGGTCAGGCCGCGAGATCGGGGTCGGCGAGTTTGCGCAGCTGCGCAAGAGCCTCCCGCTCGAGCTGGCGGACCCGCTCGGCCGAGACGCCGTGGCGTTGCCCGATGTCAGCCAGCTTCTCCTGGCGACCGTCGACGAGTCCGTATCGCGATCGAATGACGTCGGCCGAGCGGGCGTCGAGCAGCTCGACGAGATCGTCGAGACGGCGGCGCGACTCGACGTCGAGGAATGCCGAGTCGGGCCCGGGCATCGTCTCCCTGGCGACCAGGTCGCCGAGGGACGTGTCGCCCTCGTCGTCGACGGGCGTGTCGAGGCTCACGTGATCGCGACCCCAGCCGAGCAGGTCGAGAACCCGCTCGACGGTGATGCCGAGCTCGATCGCAATCTCGTCCGGCTCGGGCTCACGGCCCAGATTGCGCTCGAGGGTGCGTCGCGCCGACCCGATCTGGTTGAGCTCCTCGACAACATGGACGGGCAGCCGCACGACGCGAGCCTGCTGAGCGATGCCTCGCGTGATCGCCTGGCGGACCCACCACGTCGCATACGTCGAGAACTTGTAGCCCTTGGCGTAGTCGAACTTCTCGACCGCCCGGATCAGACCGGTGTTGCCCTCCTGGACCAGGTCGAGCATCGGCATCGCCGAGCGGCCGTACTTGCGCGCGATCGACACGACCAGGCGCAGATTGGCCTTGATGAATTGCTGGACCGCGGACTGGCCGTCGGCGGCCAGCCACTCGAGCTCATCGCGGGTTGCCCGCATCGGCGCACCGCCCTTGGCACGGGCGATCCGTCCGGTCGCGAGCAGATGCTCGGCCAGCAGCCCAGCCTCGATCGCCTTCGACAGCTCGACCTCGGTCGCGGCGTCGAGCAGCGGCGTCCGGGCAATCTCGTCCAGATACAGCCCGACGCTGTCGCGACCCTCGATCGAGCCGTCGCGCGTGTCGACAGTTGAGCGGCGTGTAGCCACGGAGGCTCCTCCCTGTGCCGGCCTCGTGGGTGCTTTATAGCTCTGCCGGCGTTGTACCCAGCACAACGAAAGTGATGAACGAGAGATTCCGCCGTCAGGATGTCAAAACGGCCTCTCGAGCCTGTGTGCTACTTGTGAGTACGCCTCCGCTGGGGCATTCGGTTGCGCATCTCAGCGCCTTCTTAACGGGCGGAGAGTGCAACCGGTTCAATCATCCGTTTTGAGACGGTTTCGAGACCGCCGTCCGGGCGGCGCCGGAGACGTCGATGATCCATGAGTAGAAGTCGGCGGTCTGCCGCCACGCGTCGTACCGACCGCTCGCGCCGCCGTGGCCGGCCGACATCTCGCACTTGAACAGGATGTGGCGGCTGTCGGCGAGCGTCGCGCGCAGCTTGGCCACCCATTTGGCCGGCTCTACGTAGTAGACCCGGGTGTCGTTGATATTGGTGATTGCGTAGATCGCTGGATATGCGCAATCACGGATGTTCTCGTAGGGCGTGTACGACTTCATGTAGGCGTAGACGTCGGCATGATGCAGGGGGTCGCCCCACTCGTCCCACTCGATCTCGGACAGCGGCAGCGACGGATCGAGGATGGTCGTCAGCGCGTCGACGAAGGGCACCTGGGCGACGATGCCGGCGAACAGCTCGGGGGCGTCATTCACGACGGCGCCCATCAGCAGCCCACCGGCACTGCCTCCGAGGCCCACGAGGTGGGAGGGGCTGGTCCAGCCCGACGCGATGAGGTGGCGCGCGACGTCGAGGTAGTCGGAGAACGTGTTCTTCTTGTGCAGCATCTTGCCGTTGTCGTACCAGTGCCGCCCCATCTCGCCGCCGCCGCGGATGTGCGCATGGGCGTAGACCACTCCGCGATCGAGCAGCGAGAGCCGGGCGATGCTGACGTAAGGGTCGTAGCTGATCTCGTAGGCGCCGTAGCCGTAGAGCAGCGTCGGAGAGTCCGACCGCGGCGCGACCGACCGGTGGTGAACGATCGAAACCGGAATCCGCGAGCCGTCAGCGGCCTCGACCCACTCGCGCGTCTGCACGTAGTCGGCAGGGTCGTAGCCCCCGAGGATCGGCTGCTGCTTGCGCACGTGGCGCTCGTCGGTGGCCGGGTCGTAGTCGATGACGGTCGACGGCGTCACCCACGACGAGTAGGTCAGGCGAACGAAGGGCTCGCGCCAGTCGGAGAAGCCGACGGAATGCGCGTCGAACATCGGCTCGTCGAACGCGATGTTGGATCCGTGCCCGAGACCGTCAGGTCCAAGCCGGAAGATCCGCACCTGCGGCAGCCCAGCCTCACGGACGTCGACCGCAACGGCACGCTCGGAAGCCGACACGTTGCTGACGCGCACGGCGTCGCTCGGCTCGATCACCGGCTCGAGATCGTCGAGCGACGACAGGGTGGTCGCCCCAATGCCCAGTGCGAAGTTCTCGGCGCCCTTGTTGTGGACGACCAGGAACCGGTCGGCGCCGGCGACGACCGCGTGCTCGACCTCGTAGTCGACGCCGTTCTCTCGCGGCACCAGAAGGCGGAACTCGCCGGTCGGATCGCCAGCGTCGAGAACCCGCACCTCTGCGGTGATCTTCGAGTGGATGTCGAGGAGCAGATAGCGATCGGACGTCGTGCGGCTCACGCCCGACCAGAACCGCCCGTCGGGCTCGTGCCAGACCAGCACGTCGGCCGATGTCGGCGTGCCGAGCTCGTGGCGGTGGACCTTGTCTGGCCGCCAGGTGTCGTCGTAGGTGGAGTAGAAGAGGTACTTGCCGTCCGCGGACCACACCACCGACGGATAGGTGTTCTCGACGGAGTCGTCGAGCAGTGCGCCGGTGCGAAGGTCTTTGACGGCGATCGTGTACCGCTCGTCGCCCGCGACGTCGATCGAGTAGGCAAGCATCGATCCGTCGAGCGACACGTCGCTGCCGCCGAAGGAGAAGAAGTCGTGCCCCTCGGCCAGGGCATTGCCGTCGAGCATGATCTGCTCGCCTTCGACCGGCTGGCCGGGCTCGAGGCGAGGGGGAGTCCAGTCGTCGGCCTGCGCGATCGGCGTTCGGCAGACGAGCGGGTACTGGTGGCCTTCTTCGGTCCGGCTGTAGTACCAGTAGTCGCCGCTGCGTCGCGGTACCGAGAGATCCGTCTCTAGCGTGCGCGCCTTGATCTCGGAGAAGACGTCGTCGCGAAGGCCTTCGAGGTGGGCCGTGCGGGCCTTGGTGAAGTCATTCTCGGCTTCGAGGTAAGCGACGGTGTCAGCCCCGTCCTTGTCGCGAAGCCACTCGTAGTCGTCGATGAACACGTCGCCGTGGTGGACGCGTTCGACGGGGCGCCGGTCGGCGATCGGCGGTGAGCTGACGTCGATGTCCTGGTCGAGTTTCCTGTCGGATTGGCGGTCGAGATCGGTCACTACGCGACTGTATCCGCTGGCGCCGGAGTCGCGTCCGGCGAACCGGCTCGCCCGAGGTTGCGCACCGAGCCCGACAGCAGCGTCGCCAAGGCGATGGCGACGTAGGCGACGGCCGAGACGACGAGGACGTCGCTCGCATCGAAGACAGCCGCAAGCGGTCCGTAGGCGAGTTGTCCGAGCGGGATCGCGATGAACGACCCCAGAGCGTCGTACGACGACACCCGTGCCAGCAGCTCGTTCGGGACATGCTCGTGGTACGCCGTCGCCCAGCCGATCGTGAAGATC
>DATIOH010000167.1:0-19471 GCA_035473375.1 Nocardioidaceae bacterium
GAAGGCCGTCGAGAAGGCCGTCGAGAAGCCCGCGGAGACGGCTGCCGACGACTCGACGTCGACGGTTACCGACTGACCTCCGCCAGCTCCGATGTCACGACGTCCTTACGGTTTCGCCGTGAGGGCGTCGTGACCATTCGACCCGGTTAGGCTTGCAACGTGAGTGACGGCGTCGCCATCTTCGTCTTCAACCTCGAGAGCCTGGTGCTGTTCGTCAGCTGGTGGGTGCTCCTGGGGGTGAAGGTATTCGCCGTGCTCGATGCGCTCATTCGCAAGGACGCGTTCTATGTGGCCGCCGAAAAGCAGAACAAGGCCTTCTGGCTGCTGCTGCTGATCGTCTTCCTCGCGCTGCACTTGATCTTGCCGAGCGTCCTCAATCCGCTCAATCTGATCGGTACCGTCGCAGCTCTCGTCTACCTGGCCGACGTGCGTCCAGTGCTCCGCACCATGCACCATCGCTGACGTGGGCCCGACGGAGCTGACCGTCGTCCGCGGCGACATCACCCAGCAGCAGGTCGACGCTGTCGTCAACGCGGCCAATCGCGCAATGCGCGGCGGAGGCGGGGTCGACGGGGCGATACACCGCGCCGGCGGGTCGGCCGTCCTCGACGACTGCATCGCCCGCTTCCCCCACGGCCTCGAAACCGGGGCGGCCGGCTGGACGACGGCGGGCAACCTTCCCGCGCGGTGGGTCATCCACGTCGTCGGCCCGAACTTCACCGCGGGCGAGCGCGATCGAGCGTTTCTGACGTCGTGCTACTCGAACGCCCTGCGCGTCGCGGACGAGCTCGGCGCGCGATCGATCGCGTTCCCCCTCGTGTCGGCCGGCATCTACGGCTGGCCGCTCGACGACGCCGCCGCGGCCGCCGTCGACACGGTGCGCGCGACCGCGACAGACGTAGAGACGGCGCGCATCGTCGCATTCGGCGACGCCGCGTTCGACGCTGTGACGTTAGCCCTCAGCAGCTAGCTCCTAACTGGGGCGGCCCCGCTCAGCCCCGGCGCGCTCGGGCTGCGGATTTCGCCCGGTCGTTCTGGTCGAGCACCACTTTGCGAATCCGGACCGCGTCGGGAGTCACCTCGACGCACTCGTCCTCGCGACAGAACTCGAGCGACTGCTCGAGCGAGAGGCGCCGCGGCGGGACCAGCCGCTCGAGCTCCTCGGCCGTCGAGGCGCGGACGTTCGTGAGCTTGCGCTCCTTGGTGATGTTGACGTCCATGTCGTCGGACCGGCTGTTCTCGCCGACCAGCATTCCCTCGTAAACCTCGGTGCCGGGCTCGACGAACAGCGAGCCGCGCTCCTGCAGATTGAACATCGCGTACGACGTCGCGGAGCCCGTCCGGTCGGCGACGAGCGATCCCGACGACCGCGTCCGCAGATCGCCGAACCACGGTTCGTACCCCTCGAACACGTGGTGGGCGATGCCGGTGCCGCGGGTGTCAGTCATGAAGTCGGTGCGGAAGCCGATCAGCCCTCGCGCAGGCACGAGGAACTCCATCCGCACCCACCCGGTGCCGTGGTTGATCATCTGCTCCATGCGGCCCTTGCGGAGCGCCATCAGCTGCGTGACGGTGCCGAGGTACTCCTCGGGGCAGTCGATCGTGAGCCGCTCGACCGGCTCGTGCACCCTGCCGTCGACGTCGCGGGTCACGACCTGCGGCTTGCCAACAGTGAGCTCGTAGCCCTCGCGCCGCATCTGCTCGACCAGGATCGCGAGCGCCAGCTCGCCGCGGCCCTGCACCTCCCAGGTGTCGGGTCGCTCGGTCGGCAGCACCCGGATCGACACGTTGCCGACCAGCTCGCGGTCGATGCGGTCCTTCACCAGTCGCGCCGTGATCTTGGTGCCCTTCGCCCGGCCCGCCAGGGGCGACGTGTTCGTGCCGATGGTCATCGAGATCGCCGGTTCGTCGACCGTGATGAGCGGCAGCGCCTTCGGCTCGTCGGGGTCAGCGAGCGTCTCGCCGATGTTGATCTCGGGAATGCCGGCCACCGCGATGATGTCGCCTGGCCGAGCCGACTCGCCGGGAACCCGGTCGAGAGCCTCGGTGACGAGCAGTTCGGTGATCTTGACGTTCTGCTGGCTGCCGTCGCGTCGCATCCACGCGACCTGCTGGCCCTTGCGCAGCGTGCCCTGGTGGACGCGGCAGAGGGCGAGCCGCCCGAGGAAGGGCGAGGCGTCGAGGTTCGTGACCTGGGCCTGTAGCGGCGCCCCCTCGGTGTACACCGGCGCCGGGACCGTCTCGATGATCGTGCGGAACAGCGGCTCGAGGTCGGGCGAGTCGGGCATCGCGCCGTCGCCGGGTCGCTCCAGCGAGGCGCGGCCAGCGCGGGCCGACGCGTAGACGACCGGGAAGTCGAGAGCGTCTTGGTCGTGGGTGTCGTCAAGCAGGTCGAGGAACAGCTCGTACGTCTCGTCGACGACGGCGGCGATCCGGGCGTCGGGTCGGTCGACCTTGTTGACCACGAGCACGACGGGGAGCTTGGCCGCCAAGGCCTTCCGCAGCACGAATCGAGTCTGCGGCAGTGGGCCCTCCGACGCGTCGACGAGCAGCACGATGCCGTCGACCATCGACAGGCCCCGCTCGACCTCGCCGCCGAAGTCGGCGTGGCCGGGAGTGTCGATGATGTTGATCGTCATGCCGCCGTCGACCGCAGCCGGTCCGGCGTACCGGACGGCGGTGTTCTTGGCGAGGATGGTGATGCCCTTCTCGCGCTCGAGGTCGCCGGAGTCCATCGCCCGCTCGTCGACGTGCTGGTGCTCGCCGAACGCGCCGGTCTGCCAGAGCATGGCGTCGACAAGCGTGGTCTTGCCGTGGTCGACATGGGCGACGATCGCGACGTTGCGCAGATCGCTGCGCTCGAGGCGCTGCTCGGACATGGAACCCTTTCAGATAAGACTCGGTGAGTCTTCGCTTCAGTCTTCGCGCCAGATCTTGGTCTGCGTCGCCTGCGCTCGCGGTCGAGTGATCAGCAGGTCGATGTTGACATGCGAGGGACGGGTGGCGACCCAGGTCACGATGTCAGCGATGTCTTCGGCCACGAGCGGATTGCGGACGCCAGCGTACGTGGCGTCGCGCTTGGCCTGGTCGCCGCGGAACCGGCCGAGGCCGAATTCCTCCGTGGCGACCATGCCCGGCGAGATCTCGGTGATCCGAACCGGCTGTCCCAGCAGTTCGAGGCGGAGGGTCTGTGTCATGGCTGCGAGCGCGTGTTTCGCCGCTGTGTAGCCGCCGCCGGTCTCGTAGACGACGCGACCCGCCGTCGAGCCCATGTTGATCAGCACGGCGTCGCCGCTGGCGATCATGGCCGGCATCAGCGCACGGGTGACGGTCAGCGCGCCGATGACGTTGATGTCGAACATCCGACGCCAGTCATCGGGGTTCGCCTCGACGACCTTGTCGGTGCCGATCGCCCCGCCCGCGTTGTTGACCAGCACGTCGAGGGTCGGCCCGACCACGTCGGCGAGCCGATCGACGGCAGCTGAGTCGGTGACGTCGCACTCGACCGCCACACCGCCGATCTCGGCGACGAGGGCCTCGAGTCGATCGATTCGCCGGGCCGCGCAGAACACCTCGAAGCCAGCCCCCGCGAGCGCACGTGCCGTGGCTGCGCCGATCCCGCTGCTGGAGCCCGTCACCACTGCCTTGCGTCTGGTCTCCGCCATGGCGTCATCCTTCCATCGCCGCCGTCGCCGATGTCCACCTGGTGGACACCCGTGCTCAAATTTCGGACGTTGGGAATGAGGATGGGACAGAGCGCTGTTGACGCTCACCGGAGGTGCCTGCCCACGTGAAGATCCCAGCGACCGACGACCCGCTCGGACGCGTCGTTCAGCCGCGTCCGCCGCTGCGACGGGTCGCGATGCTCAGTGTTCACACCTCGCCTCTCGATCAGCCCGGAACCGGCGACGCGGGCGGCATGAACGTCTACATCGTCGAGCTGGCTCGACAGCTGGCGCGCAGCGGCATCGAGGTCGAGGTATTTACCCGGGCGACCTGCGGAGACCTCCCTCCCGCCATCGAGATCGAGCCAGGCGTCCTCGTCCGCAACGTCGTCGCCGGACCGTTTGAGGGGTTGGCGAAAGCAGACCTCCCGGGCCAGCTGTGCACCTTCGCCCGCGACGTGTTGCGGACCGAGGCGGTGCACGAGCCTGGTCACTACGACGTCGTTCATTCGCACTACTGGCTGTCGGGCCAGGTCGGTGCCCTCGCGCGCGACCGCTGGCGAGTACCGCTGGTGCACTCGATGCACACGATGGCCAAGGTCAAGAACCGACTGCTCGCCGACGGTGACGCCGAGGAGCCTGGCTGCCGGCTGATCGGCGAGCAGCAGGTGGTCGATGCAGCCGATCTTCTCGTGGCGAACACAACCGCCGAGGCGAGCCAGCTGGTCGGTCTCTACGACGCCGAGCCGGGCCGTGTCCGGGTGATCAGCCCCGGAGTCGACCTCGACGTCTTCTGTGCCGGCGACCCGGCGGGGGCACGCCGTCGCCTCGGCGTCGCTCCTGATGCGGTCGTGGTGATGTTCGTCGGTCGTATCCAGCCGCTGAAGGCGCCCGACATCGTGATCCGTGCCGCGGCGGAGCTGCTCGACCGGAGCCCCGGACTGCGCGGGCGACTGGTGGTCCCGATCATCGGTGGACCGTCCGGAAGCGGCTTCGACACTCCTCAGTCGCTGGCTGCGCTCGCTGCCCGGCTGGGCCTCGCCGACGTCGTCCGACTCGTGCCGCCCCAGAGGCAGCACGACCTCGCCGACTGGTACCGAGCGGCGACGACCGTGGTGGTTCCGTCCTACAACGAGTCCTTCGGCCTGGTGGCGATCGAGGCGCAGGCCTGCGGAACGCCCGTCATCGCCTCGCGCGTCGGCGGCTTGACGACCGCGGTCATCGACGGCGCCACCGGACTCCTCCTCGACAGCCACGATCCGGCCGAGTACGCCAGCGCCATCGAGAAGGTGGTGACGTCGCCGGGTCTGCGCTCCGCGATGGGCGTGAAGGCAGTCACGCACGCGCGCGAGTTCGGCTGGGCGCGCACCGCGGAGCAGACGATCGCGGCCTACGACGCCGCGTCGCGGATGATGCGAGCGCATGCGGTGGCAGCCTTAGTTCCGTGAGCGCCGACGAACTCGCAGCGCGACCGGTCGCGGTCGCCGCGACTGTCCGTGCAGCCCTGTCGGACGCCGGGCTCGACGCGAGCGAGCCGAGCACAGGCGTCTTCCTCTTCGACCTGCCCGGCGAACGCAAGCTCGCCACCCCGTGCCGGCTCGTCGTCGGCGACCACGCGGTCGCCGCGCACGCCTTCGTCTGCCGCAATCCGGACGAGAACCATGAGGGCGTCTACCGCTGGCTGCTTGGCCGAAACCTCAGGCTCTACGGCGTCGCGTTCGCCATCGACCACATGGGCGACATCTACCTCGAGGGGCGCATTGCCCTCGACGCGGTGACGCCCGAGTCGATCGATCGCCTGCTCGGCTCGGTGCTGACGTACGCCGACGAGTCCTTCAACACCATCCTCGAGCTCGGTTTCGCCACATCCATCCGCCGTGAGTGGGAATGGAGGGTGAGCCGCGGCGAGTCCACTCGCAACCTCGACGCCTTCCGGGGCTGGCTCGACCGCGACCCTGAAGATCGTCGGGACGGCTCAGGTCCGGTCAGCGACCCTGGTTCTTGACTGCCTCGATGGCGGCAGCCGCAGCGGCGGGATCGAGGTAACGGCCGCCGCGGACCGTGGGCCGCATCCGCCCGTCGAGCTCGTAGACGAGGGGGATGCCGGTCGGGATGTTGAGCCCGACCACGGCGTCGTCGGCCATGTCGTCGAGATGCTTGACGAGTGCCCGCAGCGAGTTGCCGTGTGCCGTGACGAGAATCGTCTGCCCGGTCAGGAGGTCGGGCACGATCGCGTCGTACCAATACGGGAGCATCCGGTCGACCACGTCGGCGAGGCACTCGGTGCGCGGCCGGATCTCGTCGGGGAGCAACGCGTATCGAGCGTCGTTGACCTGACTGAACTCGTCGGCGTCGTCGATGGGCGGCGGGGGCACGTCGTAAGACCGGCGCCAGAGCATGAACTGCTCCTCGCCGTACTGCTCGAGGGTGGCCTTCTTGTCCTTGCCCTGCAGGGCTCCGTAGTGCCTCTCATTAAGCCGCCACGACCTCCGCACGGGGATCCAGTGCCGCTCGATGGCGTCGAGGCCGATCTGGGCGGTCTGGATGGCACGCCGGAGCAGTGACGTGTGGAGGACGTCGGGCAGGACGTCGGCGTCGCGCATCAGGCTGCCGCCCCGCTCGGCCTCGATGACGCCCTTGTCGCTCAGGGCGACGTCGACCCAGCCGGTGAAGAGGTTCTTGGCGTTCCACTCGCTCTCGCCATGCCGCAGCAGGATGAGCCGATAGGCCGATGCGCTCATGCGGGCACGGTAGCCGAGCGCCCCCGCGGGCGCAGCCGCCGATCGCGGATCAGACGCTCAGACTGTCGCGGGGTGCTGCCCGGTGACGAGGTAGACCATCCTGCGCGCCATTGAGACGGCGTGGTCGCCGATCCGCTCGTAGTAGCGACCGAGCAGGGCCATGTCGACAGCGGGCTCGACGCCCTCGTCCCAGTGCTCGCTCAGCAATGTGCGGAACATCGAGGTGCGCAGCTTGTCCATGCGGTCGTCGGCTTGCTCGAGCTCGAGCGCGGCGTCGACGTCGCGGTTGGCGACGATGTCGGCGGCCGACTCGATCATCTCGTCGGCCGTGTCGGCCATCGCCGTGATCGTCGGGCGAAGCACCTCCGGCACCGCGCCCTCGGGGTAGCGCAGCCGCGCCACCTTCGCGACATGCACCGATAGGTCGCCCATCCGCTCGAGGTCGGTGACCATCCGCAGCGATGCGACGAGCGTGCGCAGGTCGCCGGCGACGGGGCTCTGGCGAGCCAGGATGTCGAAACTCTCTTCCTCGATCCGCTCGCGCGCCTCGTCGATGGCGAGGTCGCCGGTGATGACGGCCTCGGCGGCCGCAACGTCGGCGGTGAGGAGGGCTTCGGTCGCCTGCTTCAGCGCCGCACGGACGCCCCCCGTCATCTTCACAAGTTCGTCGAGGACGGCGTCGAGTTGCTGCTGATACTGATCGCGCATGGGACGACCGTATGGTCAGTCGGTTAATCCAGGGGGTTCGGGGGTGAACGAGACGTGAACAATATGGGAAACCCGGTCGGACGGATGATGCCGAGTTCGCTGTTTGACCAGGCACTCTGCGTACCATCGAAACGTGGACACGTCAGCGGCGATCTTCGTCGGCGGACTCATCGGCGCGGCTCTCGGGGCCGCGAGTGTCCTCGCGTGGCGATTCAGTGAGAAATCGCTCGAAACGATCCCGCCGACACCCGATCCGGCGGTGCCCCCTGGCGTCGCGGGCGTCCTTGCCGTGCTCCGCTCCTCCGCGCTCGTCGTCGATCGAGACGGCCAGGTACTGAAGGCGAGCGCGCCCGCACATGCGATGGGCATTGTCAGCGGGTCGCGGATCGCCGTTCCCGCTCTGGTCGACCTCGTCCAGGATGTCGCGCGCGACGGCCAGATCCGCGAGGAGGAAGTCGTCCTCGAGCCGTCGCGCGGGCAGGCGCGCCACCTCACGGCCCGCGTGGCGCCGCTCGGCCGCCTCATCCTCGTGCTGGTCGACGACCGCACCCGCGAGCGTGCCGCAGACATGATCCGCCGCGACTTCGTCGCCAACGTCAGTCACGAGCTGAAGACGCCGATCGGAGCGCTGGCTCTGCTCGCCGAGGCCGTGGCCGAGGCGTCGGACGACCCAGCGGCCGTCGAGCGGTTCGCGTCGCGGATGCGCATGGAGAGCGAGCGACTGGGCCGTCTCGTCCAGCAGATCATCGAGCTGTCGCGGCTGCAGGGCGACGATCCCCTCGAGCACGCCGACGTGGTGCCGGTCAACGTGATCGTCACTCGGGCCATCGACCGGATCGGCGTCGATGCCGCCGACAAGGGCGTCGAGATCCAGTTCGCCGGCGCGAACGGGCTTCGGCTCCGCGGCGACGGCGATCAGCTGATCGTCGCCCTGGGCAACTTGGTCGAGAATGCAGTCGCCTACAGCCCTGACGGCGGGCGCGTGACGGTCGCTGCACGTGAGCACGGCGCGGTCATCGAGCTGGTCGTTACCGACCACGGCGTGGGCATTCCGGCGGCGGAGATCGACCGCATCTTCGAGCGCTTCTATCGCGTCGACCCAGCCCGGGCGCGCGCGACCGGCGGCACCGGCCTCGGACTGTCGATCGTCAAGCACGTCGCCGCAACACATGGCGGCGAGGTGCGCGTCTGGAGCGTCCCCGGCCAGGGCTCGACGTTCACGTTGGTCCTGCCAGCGCTCGACGACGAACGGGTCGACCCGCAGCGACCGCCCGACCACGACGAACCCACTCTCGACGAAGCCACGGTCGACGAGTCCACCGTTGACCGCGAGCGGGTGCTCGCCGCGACGGCATCAGACCAAGAGGAGACCCCGTGACCCGTGTTCTCGTTGTCGAGGATGAGGAAAGCTACAGCGACCCCCTTGCGTACATGCTGCGCAAGGAGGGTTTTGACGTCGCCCTTGCCGCGACCGGGCCACTGGCACTCGAGGAGTTCGCCCGCAACGGCGCCGACATCGTGCTGCTCGACTTGATGCTGCCCGGGCTTCCTGGCACCGAGGTATGCCGTCAGATCCGGCAGATGTCGAGCGTTCCGGTGATCATGGTCAGCGCCAAGGACACGGAGGTCGACAGGGTCGTGGGCCTCGAGCTCGGCGCCGACGACTACGTCATCAAGCCGTACAGCCCACGCGAGCTGGTAGCCCGCATTCGGGCCGTCCTGCGGCGCGGAACCGAGCCCGACCTCGTGCCGGCGACAGTCGAGGCGGGCGGGGTCCGGATGGACGTCGAGCGGCACATCGTGACCATCGCCGGGCAGGAGGTCCGGCTGCCGCTGAAAGAATTCGAGCTGCTGGAGATGTTCCTGCGGAACGCCGGGCGGGTTCTGACTCGCGGGCAGCTCATCGACCGGGTCTGGGGGGCCGACTACGTCGGCGACACCAAGACACTCGACGTCCATGTGAAGCGGCTCAGGGCCAAGATCGAGAGCGATCCGGCCAACCCCGAGCACCTCGTGACGGTGCGCGGACTCGGTTACAAGTACGAGACGGTGCCGTCGTAGGACGGTTTGTCTAGCCGGTGGCGGCAGCCGACGACACGGGGCCGACGGGGATGTCGGCGTAGATCGTGTCAGGCCCGCCCGGGATGACGGGAACGTTGACCGTCAGCGGGGCGGCGTTGCCGAAGTTGAAGGTGATGTTGACGAATGTGCCCGCCACGAGGTTGTCGCCAGTGAGCCGCAGGCCACCCGCGGTGCCGAGGGCCACGGCCTGGTCAGGCGACGGGTAGGCGGGGAGATCGATGGGCTGGGCCAGCGGCTCCGCCGTGATGGCGGCGCCCGTGCTGTCGGTGGCGCTGAAGGAGTCGAGAGTGTCGTCAGTGGTCGCCTGGTTCACCAGGCTGGCCACGACGGTGCCGTTGCCTGAGCCGTCGGTGACGACGAGGGTGTTGAGCGAGTAGATGTCGCCGGTGCGGTCGCTGATGCCGGCGGCCGGCTGATAGGGGTCATTCGTCGGGGCGTTGAAGTTAGCCGCGCAGCCGCTGAGCGCGACGACCGCCGAGGCCGCGAAAACGACGCGCAGAGCGCGGCGTCGGCCGGAGCGTCGGCCACCGGCGAGGACGTCGCCCGCGCTGCCCAGGATGCCCACGATTGGCTCTCCTCCTCATCACGTCCGCCGCCAACACGCGTCGATCGAGCCACCGCTCGGCGCGGCACGGCAAAGCCTAGCGAAACGCACGCGGCCGCGTGCGACGGGACTTCCACCTGCACGAGTTCAACGTTTTGTCAACCCTCGATTTTGGCTCTGACCTGGGACAACGCCGCTGAAGGCCCCGAATTCCCGTGCTATCCTGGACACCTGGAAAGGGGTAGCTGACACATGACTTTTACTGTCGGCGAGACGGTGGTGTATCCCAATCACGGAGCCGCTGTCATCGAGGATATTGAGACCCGTCAGATCAAAGGCGAGGACAAGCTCTATCTAGTCCTCCGCATCGTCGCTCAAAACGATCTCGTGGTTCGCGTGCCCGCATGCAACCTCGATCTCGTGGGCGTTCGCGATGTCGTTGATCAGGCAGGGCTCGAGCGCGTATTCGAAGTTTTGCGCGCCGAGCACACCGAGGAGCCGACCAACTGGTCGCGTCGCTACAAGGCAAATCTCGAGAAATTGCACTCGGGCGACGTCATGAAGGTGTCGGAGGTCGTTCGCGACCTGTGGCGCCGTGAGCGTGAGCGTGGCCTGTCGGCCGGCGAGAAGCGGATGCTTGCCAAGGCACGCCAGATCCTGGTGTCTGAGCTCGCCCTGGCAGAGCACACCAACGAGGACAAGGCCGAGACCATCCTCGACGAGGTTCTCGCCTCCTGAGCTGACGAAAGGCCCCGCCGCTGGCGGGGCCTTTCGCATTTGTGGACTCTCGCGGGAGTGGTTTCGGTGCCTGCCTCAGCAAGTCACCCGGCGAGGTCCCCAGCGAGCACCGCGACGGCATCGACGCTCGCCGTCGTCCCGCTCTTGGGTCGCACCCAGCTCGCCTCCGAGCAGTTCGACGGCCGTTCCCTGCTCGACCGCGCCATCAGTGCCGTTCAGGCCGTCTGTCCGCGGGTGCTCGTGATCTCACCCGATGCGGCAGCCTCGACGATGCCGCCACAGCTTGAGTGGCTGACGCCGAGCTCCGACGCCGACTTCCACGACGCGGTCGCGTCCTATGACCGTGTTCTGATCCATGACCTGGCCTGCCCGACGACTCCAGCGTCCTTTCTGCGCGAGATCGCATCGGCCGACGGCCAGGCCGTGGCGGCAGTGAGTCAGCTGACCGACACGGTCAAGGTGATGGATGCCGGTCGGGTCGCTCAGACGATCGAGCGCGATCGGGTCGTGGTCGTCGCGTCGCCGGTCGTGGCCGACCGCGATGTCATCACGCAAGTGCCCCGCGTGCTCGACGCCTTGCGTGACCTCGCGGTGCTCGTCGAGCTGCTCCGTGCGATCACGGCGGTGGCGTTGAGGCCGGCCCCGGCGGAGGGTCGCCGGGTCAGCGACCCGGACGATCTCCGGGTGGCCGCTCTGCGCCGCCTGGCGTGAGGCTCATCAGACGCTCGACGACGGCGAGGTCGTCCGCGAAGGTGACCTTGAGGTTGTCGGCGGAGCCGGGGACGCCGACGACCTCGAGGTCGGTGAACGCCTGGACGCAGCTGGCGGTGTCGGTCCCGACGAACTTCTGCGCGTGTGCGGCCCGATACGCGACGAGCAGCGGTCCGGCGCGAAATGCCTGGGGAGTCTGCACTGCGACGAACTCGCCCTGGACGGACGCACGGTCGCGATCGTCAGCCGCGATGACCGACGGCTGTGGCCGCACCGGGACGGCGCCGCCGCGTCGATGGGCTGTCGCGATGACGGTCTCCAGCAGCTCGGCCGTCGCGAGCGGCCGCGCTGCGTCGTGGATGACCACGACGTCGAGGCGGTCGCCCTCAATGTCGGCGGCCAGCGACTCGAGCGCGAGCCGTTCTGACTCGTGCCGGTTGTCGCCGCCGACGACGATCTCGGCATTGAGTCTGGAGGCGACGGCGGTCACCTCGTCGAGCGATCGGTCGCGTTCGGCCACGACCAGCAGGACGCGGGCCGCGTGCGGCGACTCGGCGGCCGTCTCGAGCGACCAGGCAAACAGCGGCTTGCCACCGAGGGGAAGCAGCGCCTTGTTGAGATCGTGGCCGACGCGCGAGCCCGATCCGGCCGCGAGGACGACCACGGCGGCGCGAGGCTGTTCGTCACTCATCCCATCGGAACCGATAGCAGGGCGGTGGCGATCGCGGCGAGCCCCTCGCCGCGACCGGTCAGTCCGAGGCCGTCGGTCGTCGTCGCGCTGACCGAGACGGGCGCGCCGCACGACTTGGAGAGCGCCTGTTGGGCCTCGTCGCGGCGACCGCTGAGGCGCGGTGCGTTGCCGATGAGCGACACCGAGACGTTGACGATGCCGACGCCCGCGGCGTCGAGGCGGCGCCGGGTGTCGGCCAGGAACGCCAGTCCGGAGGCGTCGGCCCACGCCGGGTCGGACGTGCCGAATACCGAGCCCATGTCTCCCAGGCCGGCCGCGCTCAGGAGAGCGTCGCAGACCGCGTGTGCCACGACGTCGCCGTCGGAGTGGCCCGACAAACCCCTCGGCTCGTCGGGCCATCGCAGCCCGGCCACCCACAGCGGGCGGCCCTCCTCGAAGGGGTGGACGTCGACCCCGAGGCCGATCCGGAGCTGACGATCCTCAGACACACGGCGATCATGGCAGCAAATGTGACGAGTCGGTGACGTCTGCCGCCGCAGTGCCAATATCGGTCTGACGGCTTGTGCCGTGAGGCAGGCTGGACATCATGAACAGTCGGTGGTTCCGCGGCTCGCTGCTGGGCCTCGTCGCTGCCGGCGCCGGCCTCGCCGTCTCTGAGGCCGCGAGCGGCTACCTCCACCAGCGGGTGTCGCCCGTCGTGGCGCTCGCCGAGGAGATCATCCGGCTGACGCCCGGACCCGTGATCGAGTTCGTGATCTCGATCGTCGGGCAGAACGACAAGCCGCTGCTCATCACCATGACGCTGCTCGGGGTGGCCGTCGTCAGCGCGCTGGTCGGGGTGCTCGTCCTGCGGTTCACACTGATCGCCCAGTTGATCTTCGTCGGGCTCGGCTTCGTCCTCGCGTGGGCCGCGGGCGACCGGTTGACGTCGTCGACGACGACCTACGTCCCGACCGTCCTCGGGGTAGTGACCACCCTTCTCGTGCTTGCCCTCCTGACGCCGCTCGCGAATCGCGCCGGCGAGGAGTCGGACGTGTCCGCGACCTCGACCTGGGAGGCTGAAGACCGGGCGCACTCACGACGTCAGTTCCTGCAGTGGTCCGGAGCGGTGGCAGCCGGGGCCGTCGTCGTCGGCGTGGTCGGGTTGGCGCTTGAGCGCGGCAGAGCCGCAGTCGAGGCCGCTCGGCGAAGCCTGCGGCTGCACGCGACCGATCCGTTGACACCGAAGGGTGTCAGTGTCGGCGTCGCGGGAATCGTGCCGTGGAAGACGTCGCAGGATCGCTTCTATCGGATCGACACCGCGCTGGTCGTGCCGCAGATCCTGCCCAAAGACTGGTCGCTCCGGATCCACGGGATGGTCGACCGCGAGCTGGTGCTGTCGTACGACGAACTGCGTATCCGCGGTCTCACCGAGGCGTGGCTGACCCTGTGCTGTGTGTCGAACGACGTCGGCGGCGGCTTGATCTCGAACGCATGGTTCTCCGGCGTCAAGGTCTCGACGCTGCTCGAGGAGGCCGGGGTCCAGTCCGGCGCCGACGCCGTGCTGTCGACGTCTGACGACGGGTGGACGGCCGGCACGCCGCTCGGAGCCCTGACCGACGACCGCAACGCCATGCTCGCCATCGCGATGAACGGAGAGCCGCTCACGCCCGAGCACGGCTTCCCCGTGCGGATGGTCGTGCCTGGCCTGTACGGATATGTGTCGGGAACCAAGTGGATCCGCGAGATCGAAGTGACACGATTCGACGACTTCAGCGCGTTCTGGACTCAGCGCGGGTGGTCGGCGCAGGGGCCGGTGAAGACCGAGTCACGCATCGACGTGCCGGGCGACGGCAGCAACGTCGCGGCCGGGCAAGTCGCCGTCGGAGGCGTCGCCTGGGCCCAGCACACCGGCATCGCGAAGGTCGAGGTCCGGGTCGACGACGGCGCGTGGGGAGAGGCGCAGCTCGGCACCGATCCGACCGTCGACAGCTGGCGGCAGTGGGCATACGCGTGGGACGCGACGGCGGGCGACCACCAGCTCCAGGTCCGCGCCACGGACAACTCCGGCTACACACAGACCGAACAGCGCGTCGGCGTCGTCCCGAATGGCGCGACCGGCTGGCACACGATCGACGTCTCGGTCAGCTGAGCCGGCGTCACCGCTACGGCGAGTTGGCCGTGACGCAGAAGGCGAGTCCAGCCGGATCCGCTAACGCGATCCAGCCGTCTCCGCGCCGCAGCAGGCTGGCTCCGGCGTTGGCGAGCCGGGCCGTCTCTTCCTCGACGTCGTCCGTTCCGAGGTCGATGTGCGCGCGGGTGGCGGGAGCCTCGTCGCCAAGGCGCTGGAACAGGAGCTGCACCGGGCTGCCCGGACCGGGGCGGAGCTTCCCAGCGAACTCGGCACCCGTCGACTCCGACCACGTCCAGTGCGTCGCCGACCGCCAGAAGGCCACCTCGGCGTCGTGACGCGACGGTGGCGAGTCGATGCAGATCTGGACGAGCCGGCTCCGGTGGCCTCCGTCGTCGGGCCAGACAGACGCCTCGGGAGGCGTGCTGTCGCGGTGTGGGACGACGCAGTACGGCAGCCCGCCCGGCGACCTCATCACCTGCCAATACGGCATGACCGGACCTCTCGTGGCGCCCAGCAGCTCCATGTGTGCCGCGACCTCGGAGACGTCGTCGACGGCGACATCGACGTGGATCCCCGCCGATCCGCTGTCGATGAGCTGGCGGGCGACATATGAATCGCCGGCCGGCGGGCTGAAGCTCTGAAACTCAGGGTGACCGGGCCACGGCTCCCCGAGGGGCCAGCCGAGGGCAGTCGCCCAGAACAGAGACGCCGCGTCGGCGGTCTCGGCGGGCAGATCGAGCATCACGTGGAGCGAGCGGACGTCCATCGGGATCCCTTCGAGTCGTGAGGCCACGGTCATTGTCGCCGCTACCGTGAGCGCATGTTCATTCGGCTCTGGCGCTATCGCGTGCCGATCGAGCATCGCGGGCAGTTCGAGGCGGCGTACGGGCCAGACGGCCCCTGGATCGACTTGTTCGCCCGCGCAGACGGCTACCTCGGCACCGAGCTGTACCAGCCCGTCGGCGGCGCTGCCGACGCGACAAACTGGATCACCGGCGACCAGTGGGCCGACCGGCGCGACTGGGAGCACTTCCTCGCGACCTGGCAAACCGACTACGACGCGCTCGACCGGCAGTTGGAGGGCATCGCGCTGGACGAGACGGAGCTGTTCGCTGGCGACGTCGACGGGTGAGCCGCTCTCCGCTACCAGCGGGCGGGCTGGTCGCTCGGCCGTGGGGGCAGCGGGTGATCGGGCGGGTGCAGCACGTACACGATCCCGCCGGAGCCGCCGAGCCAGGCACGCTCGAACTCGTTGCGGCGGTAGACCGTGCGGACCTCGTCGTTGCTGGCGACCTGATGGGACGCCGGGTCGTTGACGATCACGTCGCCGTCGGACGTCAGCCCGCACACCACGAACAGGTGGCCTGCGGTGCCATAGCCGGCCCCGGTGAGCTCGTCCGCGGTGAAGGTGACTGATGCGACGAGCGGCAGGCCGGCGACGATAAACGCCTCCAGGTCTTCCATGCCGCGGAGCCGGGTCACGAATGCCGTCAGCCCGAATCTCGCGGCGTAGGCGACGTTGAACGGCCAGTTGCCTGCTCCGCGGAACGCCGGGTCGTACATGGACGCGGCGGCGTAGTCGACCCATGGCTGCTCGCACTTCGACTCGATCCATGCATAGACGTCCGGCTGCGGCCCGAGCCGGTGGAACGTCATGACCATGGCCGTCGACGCGGGGCTGCACCACGCCTCGCCGCCTCCGCTGAACTCGGGGTACTCGCCGCGGTGCAGCGTCTGCGAGTACGGCGGGACGTCGAGTTCGACTCCCCAGGCCTCGCGTGCATCCTCGGCACCGACTTCGTCGGGCGCCTCTGCCGCAGCGGCCGGGTCTGGCGCCGACGCGACGGCTCCGGCGAGCGAGAGCGTCGGCGTCGCGTCGGACCCTCGTCGGCGGAGCAGCGTGAAGTGCAGGTGCCACGAGTCGATCGCGCGTCCCGCGGCCGCCTTGAGCACGTCGAACTCGATCACCGCGAACCGGTCGCTCGGCGACGGGACCGTGGTGCGCTGCATGTCATCGGTGGTCTCGGCCCATTGGCCCATGACGTACATCCGGCGATTCGGGCCGTTGGCGACCTCGAGTGCGATCTCGATCCACGTGCCCGGCGGCGTCACCGCGTTCCACGACGGGACGACCTCGGCGGCTCCGCCCGGCACGGTGGTCTCGGGGCTCGACCACGTGGCGAACTCGTAGTCGGTCGCCGGGCGGTCAGGTCGCGGATCGGAGTAGATCCGGATGCCGATGGGATCAGCGATGACGACGCCATCGGAGGTGAGCGCAGCGCCGTTGAACGCGCCGTCCGCGAAGCTTTGTCCGGCCCACTGTCGGTACGCGATCGTGTGTGCCGTCACCAGTTGCTGTGCCTCCCCGGTGCGGGCAAGGGCGTCGAGCGCGGATGGATCACGTACGCCACGCCGCCGGTCGCACCGATCCACGCGCGTTCGAACTGGCCGCGTCGGTAGGTGCGGGCGACCGTCTTCGCGCTCGGCGCGGCAGGGTCGTTGACCCTCACGTCGCCGCGCGCAGTGAAGCCGCGGATCACCAAAAGGTGTCCGTTGGTCGAGTCGATGGGCGCGCCGTCGAGCTCGCCCTTGCCGAAGGCGATCGACGCGACGAGCGGGATGCCGGCCGAGATGAACAGCTCGGCCTCGCGCAGGGAGCGCAGCCGGGTAACGAAGGCGTCGAGACCGAATCGGCTCGCGTAAGCGGTGTTGAACGGCCACATGCCGGTGCCGTCGTAGCCAGAGGCGTAGGTGTAGCGGGCTGCGTAGTCGACCCAGGGCTGTCGATATCGGTGGTCGACCCACGCGTACTGGCGCGGCTTCGGCCCACGGTTCCAGTACGCGAGAACCATCGAGGTCGAGGTCGGGCTGCACCAGGCCTCGCCGCCGCCGTTCCACTGCGGGTACTCGCCCTGATGGATTTCTTGCGAGAAGCGCGGCACGGCGAGCGCCGTTCCAGCAGTGCTGCCGGGCCGGCTGACCGCTCCGCTGCGGTCTGGGACCCGCGATGCCATCGCGCCGACCATCTCGACCGCCAGGGTCGCGTCGCCGCCGGCATGACGGAACAGGTCGACGCGCAGTTGCCACGCGCGATACCGCACGCCTTGGTGGGTGGTCAGCGTGTCGACGGCGACGCTGCTCAGGTCGTCGGCCTGCGGGCCGAGCGACATCCGGTGGAAGCGGGTGTCGTGGCTCGCCCATCGGCCCAGGCTGTCCCAGGACGAGAGGGCGCCGGATCCGCTACGACCGCGCACCCAGATCTCGATGAACGTGCCCACCGGGGTCTTCGCGTCGTACGACGCGATCAGCTCGGTCAGGCCGAAAGGCGTGTGAGCCCAGGGAGACGTCCACCTGCCGCGGTCGTAGGGGCGCGGCCCGGCATGGTCGTACGGATCGTTGTATCGCGCCCGAACGGCGCCAGGCCCGATCACGATCGACCCGTGCCGGACGCGTGCGCCGTTTACCCGTCCGGCCTGCAGGCCCGGCCCGCTCCAGCGCTCGAACACGATCTGCCGCTTGGCGGCGGCGTGAGCAGGGGCGTGCTCGACCGCGGGCGCCGACGCCGGCACGGCGCCGGCGGCAGCGATGATCGTCGCCGTCAAGGTCGTGGCGGTGCGGAAGCCGACCATCCCTCGACCCTACGGCGTCGTCGGCTCGTGGTGCGTCGTTCGTCGGTCGCGTGTCCCCGAGCACATCGTCTGGATAGCCTGTGCCGGTGACACTGCGCCTGTACGACACCGCGACGCGGGAGATCCGCGACTTCGAGCCGATTGAGCCCGGCCGAGTCGGGATCTACCACTGCGGGCTCACCGTGCAGGCTGCGCCGCATGTCGGCCACATCTACAAAGAGGTGGTCTTCGATGTGCTCCGCCGCTGGCTCGAGCACCGCGGATTCGCTGTCACGATCATCGCGAACATCACCGACATCGACGACAAAATCCTGATCAAGTCGGCCGAGCAGGGCGTCCCCTGGTGGGCGCTCGCTTACGCCAATGAGCTTGCTCTCCATCACGCCTACGACGTGCTCGGCTGCACGCCGCCCACGTACGAGCCTCGGGCGACCGGGCACATCCCCGAGATGGTCGAGCTGATCCGAGAGCTCATCGACCGCGGCCGCGCATACCCGGCCCCCGATGACTCGGGCGATGTCTATTTCGACGTGAAGTCGTGGCCCGACTACGGCGCCCTGTCGCATCAGCGGCTCGACGACATGCTGGCCGCCGAAGACGCCGGTCCACGCGGCAAGCGCGACCCGCGCGACTTCGCGCTCTGGAAAGGCCACAAGGCCGACGAGCCGCTGACCGCCTCGTGGCCCGCACCCTGGGGCCGCGGCCGGCCGGGCTGGCACATCGAGTGCTCGGCGATGGCTGGCAAGTACCTGGGCGACGTGTTCGACATCCATGGCGGGGGCATCGACCTGCGCTTCCCGCACCACGAGAACGAGCTCGCGCAGTCGACCGCCGCCGGCCAGCAGTTCGCTCGCTTCTGGATGCACAACGCCTGGATCACCGCGTCCGGCGAGAAGATGAGCAAGTCGCTGTCCAACTCGATGCTCGTCACCGAGGTCATCAAGCACGTCCGGCCGATCGAGCTCCGCTACTACCTGGTGCAGTCGCACTACCGGTCCAACGTCGAGTTCTCGTATGAGGCGCTCGAAGAGGCAGCCTGGGCGTTTCGCCGGATCGAGGGCTTCATCGATCGTGCGATCGAGCAGGGCGGGTCGGTCGATCCGGCCGACGAGGTTCCGGCCGAGTTCGCCGCGGCGATGGATGACGACCTCGGGTCGCCGGCCGCGATGGCGGCGATCCACGATGCCGTCCGCCGAGGCAACTCGGCCCTGAGCGAAGGCGACGCGAGCTTCTCTGGTCGCCTTGCCGAGGTGCGGGCGATGCTCGGCATCTTCGGAGTCGACCCGCTTGCCGAGCCCTGGGCATCGCGATCGGCGGGAGCGACCGACGCAACCGGTGCGGTCGACGCGCTCGTCGCCGCGCTGCTCGACCAGCGTGCGGACGCCCGCGCGCGCAAGGACTACGCCGCCGCAGACGCCGTGCGTGATCGGCTTGGCGCCGCAGGCGTCGAGATCGAGGACACGCCGAACGGCCCGCGCTGGAGTCTGCGCCGCTGATGGCCGGGAACAGCAAGCGACAAGGCGCCATCCGCAAGCGCGCCGGCGGCAACCCGACCGCCGGCTCGGGCGGTCGGCGGCGCAAGGCGCTCGAGGGGAAGGGCCCGACGCCGAAGGCGACCGACCGCAAGGGTCACAAGGCCCACAAAGTCAACAAGGCGTCGAGCAAGGCGGACGCACAGCGGCGCGGTCGTTCGTCGGGGCGCAAGTCGACCGCCTCGTCGGAGTGGGTCGCCGGTCGCAATGCCGCTGTCGAGGCCCTCGCGGCGGGCGTACCGGTCATCACGATGTACGTCGCGGATCAGACCGAGCGCGACGACCGGCTGCGCGACGCTTTCCGGATGGCGGCCGAC
>DATIOH010000168.1:0-9828 GCA_035473375.1 Nocardioidaceae bacterium
TCGTCTCGAGTGCGTACGGCTGACGCCCCAGCATCGGCCAGCGCTCGGCCGAGCTCGACGCCATGAGCTCGGGTCCGGTCATCACGAAGCCGCGTTCGTCGCGCGCGATCTCGCCGCCGAGCCAGTCGGTTCGCGGCGAGGCGCCGATGAAGACGAAGAGCCAACTCGTCTCGACCTGCTCGACGCGCCCCGTCGCGATATCGAGGATGTCGAGCTCCTCGAGGTGCCCGTCGCCGCGTGCGCCGACCACCTGGCTGCCGCACCGGACCTCGATGTTCGGTGCCGACAGGATTCGCTCGACGAGGTACTGCGACATCGTCGCCTCGAGCGTCGCGGCTCGCGCAACGAGGACCACGCGCTTGGCGTACCGGGAAAGGTTGAGTGCGGCCTGACCTGCGGAGTTGGCGGCACCGACGATGTAGACGACGTCGCCCTCACATTGGCCCGCGTCGCCGGCGGTCGCGCCGTAGTAGACGCCGCGGCCGGTGAGATCGTCGAGGCCGGGTGCCTCGAGCCGCCGGTACGAGACGCCGGTCGCGACGATCACCGCGCGCGCCTCGATCTCTCCCGAGCCGGCGAAGGTCAACGCCCGGACAGGCCCACGCCACTCGAGGCCAGCTACCTCTTGAGCCAGCACCATCTCGGCGCCGAAGCGCGAGGCTTGCGCGATCGCCCGGTGTGCCAGGTCTGCACCGCTGAGGCCCTTGGGGAAACCGAGATAGTTCTCGATCGCGGCGCTCTGGCCGGCTTGTCCTCCGGGAGCCGCGCGCTCGACGATCACCGTGCTGAGACCCTCGGAAGCCGCGTAGACGGCCGCCGCGAGGCCGGCCGGCCCGCCGCCGACGATGCACACGTCGTAGACCGGCTGACGTGCGGTCGTGCGCAGACCGAGCGCCTCGGCGAGGTCGATCGTCGACGGCGCGGTCAGCGTCGGCCCGTCAGGCATCAGGACCAGCGGCAGGTCAGCCGGTGTCGCATGAGCGAGATCGGAGAGCCGGGCCCCGTCGGCGTCCACCTCGACGTCGAGCCACCGGTAGGGAACGTGGTTGCTGGCCAGGAACGACTTGACCTCGTGGCTGTGCTCGGACCATCGGTGGCCGACGACCCGGATCTCCGTCGGTTGCGACGGGTGGGCATGCGTCCAGTCGCCGAGCAGGTCGTCGATGACGGGGAACAGTCGTTCGTCCGGCGGATCCCACGGCTTCAGGAGGTAGTAGTCGAGCCCGATGTCGTTGATGGCGCTGATGGCGACCTCGGTGTCGGCGTACGCCGTGAGGAGCAGCATCTTGGCGCCGGGCGCGTGCTGGCGAGCCTGCTCGAGCATCTCGATGCCGGTCATCCGAGGCATCCGCTGGTCGGCGGCGATCATCGCCACTGGATCGTCGCGAAGCGAGAGCGCGGCGAGCACCTCGAGGCCCTCCGCGCCGGATCCGGCGCGGACGATCCGGTAGTCGCTGCCGTAGCGCGCCGTAAGGTCTCGCGCGATCGCTGCGGCGACGAGCGGGTCGTCGTCGACGGTCATGATGGTCGGTTTCGTCATCCCCTGAAGCTCTCGAGAAATCGCTGCTGCCCAGGTCAACCGGCAAAATGCCGCCGACAGCGGTCAGCATACTGGCGTCGGCGACCGGGTCCGGCGGCCCTAAACCAGACGACGCGAACACGGCGCGTTGCCGCGACGCTCTGTCACGACGTCGCAAGACTGTCTGCGGTCCCGATGAGTGGGCGGGCTCGGTTTCCCCCTCACGGACCGCCCGCGTGGCCGCTCACCCGTCAAGCGAGTGTGTTGACGTCGGGACAAGGGCGGGAGGCTGCTACCGAGAGAGCCTCCCGCCCGCCCGACTCGTCGCGTCGACGACCGCGCGGGCCCGCGCCGCCTTGACGGCGGCCTTGAGCGTCGCGATGTCGTACGTGCCGTAGTGCCGCTGTCCGTTGATGAAGAAGGTGGGAGTTCCCGAGACTCCGCTCAGATCGGCGGAGTGGACGTGCTTGGCGATCTTCGCCGCGTAGACATGCCGCTTCAGATCGTCGTGGAATCGGTCCTGGTCGAGGCCGAGCTCGCCCGCGTACGCGACCAGATCCATCGGCCGCAGTCGATCCTGGCGAGTGAGCAGGAGGTCGTGCATCTCCCAGAACGCTCCCTGCGCAGCCGCGGCCTCTGACGCCTCGGCCGCAAGCTGCGCGTACGGATGCACTTCGGTGAGTGGCAGGTGCCGCCACACGTACCGAAGGTCGGTGTCGGCCAACAGTTCGCGAACCGATTCCTCTGCGCGACCGCAGTACGGGCACTCGAAGTCGCCGTACTCGACGACGGTGACCGACGCCTCGAGTGGTCCGCGGATGCGATCGTGCTTCGGCACGACGTCGGGAACGAGGTCGACGATCGTCTCGGCGTCGCCGACAAGCGCTCGCGCCCGGCGCTTGCCAGGCAGCCGCGACGTCGCACGGAAGACCGCCCAGGTCAGCACGGCGGCGACAGCGGTCGCCGTCAGCGCACCGAACTTCGCCTCCGCTAATTGCTCGCCCTCGAATGCGCGGTCGGCGATGAGGAGCGGGACGGTGAACCCGACACCCGCGATCAGCCCGCTGCCGAGGAGTGCGACTGGACAGACCGGTGACCGCACTCCCCCCCGGGTCATCCGGCTGACGAGTGCTGTGCCCACGACAACGCCGATGGGCTTGCCGATCAGGTAGCCCGCGAGCATGCCGAGCGTGATCGGCGCCGTGAACGCAGTTCGCAAGAAGTCACCGTCGAGAACGATGCCGATGTTGGCGAGCGCGAACAGCGGAACGACCACATAACTGGTCCACGGGTGGTAGAGCAGTTGGAGCCGCTCGTTCGGCGAGAGCGCGGCGCTGACGCCCACCGCGGCCGTCCGCGCCAGCTCGGCCGTCGGCTGCTCGCGAAACTCCCGGAAGAGCCCGGTCGCCCGATCGAGCGCATCGCGACTCGGTGTGAACGCCGACGCCGACAGCCCGATCGCGAGCCCCGCGACGACGGGGTCGACGCCGCTGTCGGTCAGCGCGACCCAGATCAGCACGCCGAGCACGAGATACACCGTGCGCTGCCGAAAGTGCGCGACCTGCGCGACGACCAGCAGGGCCATCAGCCCCACCGCGATCAACAAGGGCGTCATCGAGATGTCGTTGCTGTAGAACAAGGCGATCACCAGCAGGGCGGCCAGATCGTCGACGACGAACACGGTGACGAGAAAGATGCGGACGCGGCTCGGCACATACTGGCCAGAGATGGCGAGCACCCCGAGCGCGAGTGCGGTGTCGGTCGACATCGCAACGCCCCAGCCCTGCGCGCCAGACCCCCCGTGGTTGACAGCGAGGTAGAGCCCGATCGGCACGATCATCGCCAGCAGTCCGGCGACGAGCGGAAGCAGAAACCGCCGACGCTCTCGCAGGTCGCCGAGGTCGATCTCGCGGCGCGCCTCGAGGCCGACGACGAGGAAGAAGAACGTCATCAACCCGTCGTTGATCCACGTCCGCAGATCGTGCGACGCCTGCGAGTCGCCGAGCCGCACCGACACGGTCGTCGTCCAGACGTCGTCGTACGAGCCGATGTCGATGTTTGCCCAGACGAGGGCCGCGACGATCGCGGCGACGAGGACCGCCGCACTGCCCGTCTCGGTGCGCAGGAAGTGCTGGAGGGAGCCTGCTCCACGCGCTGTCCACAGCGTGCTCTCGCGCCAGCCCGAGGCTGCGGGTCGCTCGTCGCCCTCAATCACCCTGGGTCACCCTGGGTCACCCTGGGTCGCCCTGGCCTCGCACGCCCCGAGTCTGCACGACTCCCCAGGACCGCTGTCGGCGGGCTTGCCTCAACGGCCGCAAAGGGGGCCGACGTGTCGCGACCAGCCGATCACCGGTGGCAGATCACCGGCCAAACACGGGCGGGTTCAGGCCGTCACCGTGTACTGGGCTTGCTCGATCGCCCGCCGCGCCTGCTCGGAGATCTCGGTGGCTGCGTCGCCGACCAGCACCGCGAGGTCCTCGGGCCAACCCGGCTCTTCTGACTCAGCCGCGCACTCGCGGACGGCACGGAACACCGTCTGAATCTCATCGGCGGTGGCGTTGGGCATATCGATGATCATGACTGCGTGCTGCCGCTCGTCGTCAGCCATCGTGACTCCTTCGTGCCGGGGGTCCCCCTCCCGTCATGTATTTCGATAGCCACTCAGCGACGGATGCACACCTATCGACCCCGCGTGTCGGCCGAAATTCACCGGTTACCTCACGCAACGTGCGGGTTCGGCCACGCATGGTCACGTGAGTGGCGACCTTGGTTCGCAAGGGCGACGACGGTGGTGGGGCAAGATCGAGCCCGTGCCGTTCTCTGCGATGAGCCATCTGGAATGCCCGAGGTGCCACCGCGAGCACGCGGCCGACACGTTGACCAATCTCTGCGGCTGCGGCAGCCCGCTGCTGGCGCGATACGACCTCGAACGAGTCGGCGCGACCCCGCGAATGGTTGCCGAGCGGACACCGGACCTGTGGCGGTACCACGAGCTCCTCCCCGTCGGCGATCCCGCGTCGATCGTCAGCCTCGGCGAGGCGATGACCCCGCTGCTTCCGCTCCCCCGTGTCGGCGAGGAGCTCGGGCTGCGCCGACTGCTCGTGAAGGACGACGGCCGACTCCCAACCGGGTCGTTCAAGGCACGTGGCGCCGCCGTCGGCGTCTCACGCGCGATCGAGCTCGGCGCCCGGCGGCTCTCGATGCCCACCAACGGCAACGCCGGAGCGGCCTGGGCTGCCTATGCCGCCCGCGGTGGCGTGACGATCCGCGTCGCGATGCCGGTGGGCGCGCCGACGATCACTCGCGCGGAGGTGTCGGTGGTCGGCGGCGACCTTGCCCTCGTCCGCGGGCACATCGGCGACGCAGGGCGCTGGCTGGGCGCCAGCGAGGCGGCTCGCTCCGACGCGGATCGATCGGCCGAGCCGACGTTCGACGTGTCGACGCTACGAGAGCCCTATCGCATCGAGGGCAAGAAGACGATGGCCCTCGAGATGGCCGAGCAGCTCGGCTGGATGATGCCCGACGTCGTCGTCTATCCGACTGGGGGCGGGGTCGGGCTGATCGGCATGCACAAGGCGTTCGGCGAGCTACGCGAGCTCGGGTGGGTCACGGGCGACCTCCCGCGCTTCGTCGCCGTGCAGTCGACGGGCTGCGCTCCGATCGTCCAAGCGTTCGAGGCGGGCGCCTCCGAGGCGCAGGCGTGGCCGTCGCCGCAGACGGCCGCGTTCGGCATCAACGTGCCGAAGCCGCTGGGAGACTTCTTGATCCTGCGCGCTCTGCGCGAGTCCGGCGGCACTGCCGTCGCCGTCGACGACGCCGAGCTACTCGCCGACGTCGGCCTCATCGGTCGGCTCGAGGGCCTGTTCGTATGTCCCGAGGGTGCCGCCACGATCACTGCCGTCCGCCGGCTGCGAGAGCGGGGCTGGATCGATGACGACGACGTCGTGGTGGCGCTCAACACCGGGTCTGGTCTCGTCTATCCGGACTCCGTCGAGACGCGTGCGCGCGAGGTTGAGCCGCCGCCATCTGCCTGACCCGCCTGACCCGTCTGACCGCGCGACCTGCACACGACGCAGCGCGCACGGCCCTGGTGGCCGGGAACACAGGACGAACGGTGTTCGCGACGAGGCGGCCGACGGCCTCCGCCAGGTAACCTATTCGGCGTGGCGAGCACGTTCGAAGTGCCCGCGCCAGACCTGACTCGCCGCTTCTCGGCGGCGACGGTGGGCGTCGGAATTGCAGCTGCACTGTGCGCAGTGTGGCTACTTCTGCCACCCACGGGAAGCGACCTCTCCGCACAGGTCGCTCACGCCGACTTCGCCAGCAAGTATCTCTGGCATCCCGTCAACTTGCAGTGGTTCGGCGGCACGAGCTGGCTCGGATACAGCATCCTCGTCCCGCCGCTGATGGCGGCGATTGGCGTCCAGGCAGTCGGCGTCGCCGCCACCGTCGCATCGTCGGGCCTCCTCGGTCTGCTGATGACCCGGTGTCGGGTACTTCGGCCGCGCGCAGGCGCCGCCGTCGGCGCGCTTTGCCTCGTCGGCAACCTCATCGTGGGCCGTCTGACCTTCGCCGTCGGCCTGACACTCGCACTCGCCACCGTCGTCGCGTTCACGATCCCGCATCGGGTGCGGTGGGTCGTCCTCGCCGTCGGCCCGATTCTCACGTGGGCCGCGAGCCCGCTGGCCGCGCTGTTCCTCGGCTTCGCCGTGACGACCTTCGTGCTCTGGCGACGCGGCAGCCGCGAGGGCATCGTCGTGATCACGTCGACGACGGTCGCCCTGGCTGCGTCGTTCTTCTTCGGCCAGGGCGGCTACATGCCGGCGCCGATCTTCCGCGGCATCCTCGGCGTCACCGCGTGCCTCGTCGTCGCGCTCACCGCAGGACACAAGCTTGTGCGGATCGGCGCCCTCCTCGCGGCGGCGGGTGTGATCGTCGCCTTCACCCTCCAGTCGCAGGTCGGCATGAACGCCATCCGGCTGCCCGCGATGTTCGCGGCGCCCATCCTGGTCGCCACGTCGAGACTGCGCACGAGAGTGCTCGCACCAGCCGTCGCTCTGACGGTGTTCGTCGTGCCTCCCCTGCAGCCCGACGACGTCACGGCCATCGGCAGCGCAAGCAACGACGCCGACTACTACACCGCGGTCGTCGACGAGCTGCAGACCCTGCCGCTGAGCGGCCGTGTCGAGATCCCGCCGACCCTGCAGCGGTGGGAGTCGGTCTACGTCGCCGAATCGATCCCGCTCGCGCGCGGGTGGATGACGCAGCTCGACGCCGGATACGACCAGCTGTTCTTCGACGACGGACTCAACGCAAGCTCGTACTACCGCTGGCTGCGTCAGAACGCCGTCCAATACGTCGCGGTGCCCGACGCCACGCTCGCGCAGGCGGGTGAGTCCGAGCGCGCGCTGATCGACGCCGGCCTGCCGTACCTGCGGCCGTTGTGGGGCTCCGAGCACTGGACCGTCTACGGCGTCGCCAACCCGACCTCGACCGTGGCGGGCGCGACGCTCGTGTCACAGGACGCGGTGTCGGTGACGTTCCGCACCGACCAGGCGACCGACGTCCGAGTGCGCATTCGCTGGTCGCGCTGGCTCACGCTTGCCGGACCCGACGGCTGCCTTCGTCGCTCGGGCGATTGGACTGGCGTGCGGGTCACCCAGCCAGGCATCTACACGATCGACAGCGCGCTGAAGTCCGACGCGCACGTCACCTGCGCATCCTGACAGCCGCGCGAGCCGCCGACGGCGCGTAACCTCACGACGTGGCCGTTGTCGGCGTCTGTGAAGACGACCCGTCGATCCGTCGCGTCGTCGGCGCGATGCTGCGCCGCTACGACCACACCGTTGTCATGGCGCACACGGGCGCCGAGGCTGTCCGGCTGTTCGGCCACGACCCCGCGATCGACGTCGTCGTCCTCGACATCGGCCTGCCCGACTCCGATGGGCGCGACGTCTGCCAGGCGCTGCGCGTGGCCGGTCAGCACGCGCCGGTGCTGTTCCTCACCGCCCTCGATGCTCCACACGAGCTGCTGTCCGGGTTCCACGCGGGCGGTGACGACTACCTCACGAAGCCGTTCCAGGTTGCCGAGCTCGCCGTTCGAGTCGACGCACTTGCCCGCCGGCATCGCGCGAGCGTCGCCCCCGCACCCGGTCTGCGGCTCGATCCGCAGCGGTTCGCAGTCCTCTTCGCTGAGCGCGAGGCCGCGCTGACTCCGACCGAGTACCGCATGCTCGCCGCCCTCGCCGGCAAGCCGGGCGAGGTGGTGAGACGGCGGGCGTTGGCGGCTGCCGCTTGGCCGGACGGC
The DNA here is from genome assembly GCA_035473375.1 of Nocardioidaceae bacterium. Classification (GTDB taxonomy): domain Bacteria; phylum Actinomycetota; class Actinomycetes; order Propionibacteriales; family Nocardioidaceae; genus DATIOH01. Next base: position 7,827 of record DATIOH010000168.1, read on the forward strand.
GCGGTCGTCAACGAAAACACCATCGACTCCTACATCCGACGGCTCCGACGCAAGCTCGCCGACGTCGACCCGACTGCCGCGATCGAGACCGTTCGCGGAGTCGGATACGTGCTCCGGTGAGACTGTGGCCGAGGTCGGCAACGGCGTCGGTGCGCCGGCGCATCGTTGTGACGACGGCGATTTTCACGACGCTCGGAATGCTGCTGCTGACAGCTCTAGTGCAGCTGATCCTCGCCCATTTCGTCAGCAAGGATGTCGACAACACCCTCGCCGATCGGGCCAACACCGTCCTCAGGCTCATCGCCTCCGGAAACGACGTGTTCGATTCGGCCGGTGGCTCGGGGATCGCCGACAACTACGTGTGGACGTTCGACTCGTCCGGCAACCTGCTCGAGGGACAGCCGATACCCGGGTCGATCGAAGACGACGTGCTTCGGGTCGCCACGACGACCGAGCGGCAAACAACCGGCAGCGACGAGTTCCGGCTGCTGGCGGCGCCCGTGCCCGACGACGGGACGCCCGGCAAGCCGGCGATCGTCGTAGTCGGCGAGCCGCTGTCGCCCTACGAGACCACCGAGGTGTACGCACTCGTCGCCAGCCTCGCCGTCGGAGTGCTCGTGGTCGGCGGCGTCACGGCGATCGCCGCCTGGACGGTACGCCGCTCGCTCGAGCCAGTCGCGACGATGGCGACCCGCGCAGCCGACTGGAGCGAGCACGACCTGAGCCGACGATTCGACCTCGGACCGCCGACCGACGAGATCACCGCACTCGGACAAGTGCTCGACCAGCTGCTCGACCGCGTCTCGCGGGTGATCTTGGCCGAGCAACGCCTCACTTCTGAGCTTGCGCACGAGCTGCGGACGCCGCTCACCGCGATCCGGGCCGAGGCCGAGCTGTTGCGCGGCCAATACTCGTCTGACTCAGAGCAGGGCAGCGGACTCGACGGAATCATCAACGGCGCCGAGGCGATGGCGGTGACGATCACGACCCTGATGACTGCCGCGCGAACGGCGACGTCGGCAGAGGCTTCAGCGTTGAGCAGCCAGGTCGTCGCGGCGGCGATCGCCGCGATGCCGGCGGACTCGCCGATCACCGTGGCCAGCGACGACGGCTCCGACCCCGTGATTGCCGCGCCCGAGTCTGTGGCGGTTCGCGCGATGACGCCGATTCTCGAGAACGCCCTTCGCTACAAGCGGACCACCGTAGAGATCTCGGTGCGGGCCGTCGACGGCACCGTCGAGATTGTGGTCGCAGACGACGGTCCCGGCCTTGGCGACGTAGACGTCGAGCAGGTGTTCGCCGCCGGAGTGCACGACCCGCGCAGCCCCGGAGCGGGTCTCGGACTCGCCCTCGCGCGCCGGCTCGCACGCGGCGTCGGAGGCGACATCGACGTCGACGAGCGGGCGGCCGGTGCGGTGTTCGTCCTCGTCCTGCCACGAGCCCGCGGCGGAGCCGGCGAACCGAGCGCGAGCGATCGTTAGCGGGACTAGCCAGTACTAGTCATTCGGCCGATCGGACTACTCGGCGGTCAGGTCGATTGCAGGTTCTTGCGGTCACACTCACGCGGTGAGCACCCACGAGAGATTCCCATCAACCCTGTCGACCCCGCGCCTGATGCTGAACAAGGTGCCCGAGATCACCGTCTACTTCTGGATCATCAAGGTCCTGGCGACGACGGTCGGTGAGACGGCGGCCGACTACCTCAACGACACGCTCGGCTTCGGCCTGACCAAGACGACCTACGTGATGAGCACCCTCCTCATGGTCGTCCTCGCCGCACAGTTCTGGAAGCGGCTCTACATTCCGCCGATCTACTGGACCGCCGTCGTCCTCATCAGCGTCGTCGGCACCTTGATCACCGACAACCTGACCGATGCCATGGGCGTGCCGCTGGAATGGTCGACCGCCGCGTTCACGCTGGCTCTGGCGGCGACGTTCGCGCTCTGGTACCGCAGCGAACGGACCCTGTCGATCCACTCGATCGTCACCACGCGCCGCGAGG
>DATIOH010000169.1:0-16374 GCA_035473375.1 Nocardioidaceae bacterium
CTCCGACCGGAGCGTCTGATCGCGACAGCGGACGTCGCCGGCTAATCGGCTCGTGCACGATTTTCCGCTGTTGCCGCTCGACCTGGTCGCGCATCCCCACGAGCAGCTAATCCCGCTGCACATCTTCGAGGAGCGGTTCAAGACGATGATGAACGAGTGCCCGCGGGCACGCAGTTCGAGCGTCTGTACGACCTGCCCGAGCGGGTCATCCCGCCTGAGATCCTCAATGCGCCGACGCCGTCGGCCGACGACGCCTGCCGCGAGCTGGTCAGGCGTGCGGCGCAGTCCGATGGCGTCGCGACCGCGCGCTGCCTCGCCAACTACTACCGGCTGCGACAGCAGCCCGCTGCCGGGGTCGCCTCGGTCGGGGTGGCTGTCGACGAGCTGGTCGAGGCCGGCGAGCTGTTGCCGGTCCGCATCGAAGGATGGAACCGCCAGGCGTACCTCCATCGCGACGCACGGCTGCCTCGCCGCGTCGACGCCAGCGCGCTGCTCAGCCCCTTCGACCCCGTCGTCTGGGAGCGCGAGCGCAGCGAGGCCTTGTTCGACTTCTTCTACCGGATCGAGATCTACACACCCGAGCACAAGCGCGTGCACGGCTATTACGTGCTGCCCTACCTCCTCGGCGACCAAATCGTCGCCCGCGTCGATCTCAAGGCAGACCGGCGCTCTGGCGCGTTGCTCGCCCTGAGCGCCTGGGCCGAGCCGGTGGCGCCTGCTGACACGGCCGACCGCCTGGCCGCCGAGCTCGCTCGGATGGCGGGCTGGCTCGGCCTCGACGCGGTGGTCGTCTCGCCCCGCGGCGACCTCGGCCCCGCGCTCGCAAGCGCCGTACGAGCGGTCGCCTCGTCCTCCTCAGCCATGACCTAGCAGTACTCGCGCGGAGTCGTCGGCCGAGCGGCGACGCACAAGCGCACAAGCGGGCAGAGGCCACTGTTCCGGTCCCTTAGGATGGGTCTATTGCCTGACCACCGGACGCCACGGGAAGTGTGCGTCCGCGCAGCCCATCACGACAGGGAGTTCCTCCGTGCCCGCAATCCTCGACAAGATCCTTCGCATCGGCGAGGGCAAGCACCTTCGGAAGCTTGAGGCCGCGGCTGTGCAGGTCAACGCGATCGAGTCCGAGTTCCTCGACATGACCGACGAGGAGTTGCGCGCCCAGACCGACGAGTTCAAGGCGCGGCTGGCCGACGGAGAGACGCTCGACGACCTTCTGCCCGAGGCGTTCGCGACGGTCCGCGAGACCGCAAAGAGGGTCTTGGGCCAGCGCCACTTCGACGTCCAGATCATGGGCGGCGCGGGGCTCCACTACGGCAACATCGCCGAGATGAAGACCGGCGAGGGCAAGACCCTCGTCGCGACCCTCCCCACCTACCTCAACGCGCTCGCGGGCAAGGGCGTCCACGTCGTCACCGTCAACGACTACCTGGCTCGCTACCACGCCGAGTGGATGGGCCGGATCTACCACTTCCTCGGCCTGACCGTCGGCACGGTCGTCCCGCAGATGACGTCTGAGGCTCGCCGCGAGGCCTACGCCGCCGACGTCACCTACGGCACCAACAACGAGTTCGGCTTCGACTACCTGCGCGACAACATGGCCAGTCGCCTCGAGGACTGCGTGCAGCGCGGCCACAACTTCGCCATCGTCGACGAGGTCGACTCGATCCTCATCGACGAGGCCCGTACCCCGCTGATCATCTCGGGCCCGAGCGACGAGCAAGTCAAGTGGTACGACGAGTTCGCCAAGATCGTCGACCGCCTGCGCGACGAGATCGACTACGAATTCGACGAGAAGAAGCGCACCGTGTCGATCCTCGAGCCGGGCATCGAGCGAGTCGAGGACTACCTCGGCATCGACAACCTCTACGACGCCGTCAACACGCCGTTGATCTCGTTCCTCAACAACGCGATCAAGGCCAAGGAGCTGTTTCGGCTCGATCGTGACTACGTCGTCATCGAGGGCGAGGTGCTCATCGTCGACGAGCACACCGGCCGCATGCTCCACGGGCGCCGCTACAACGAGGGTCTGCACCAGGCGATCGAGGCCAAGGAAGGCGTCGTGATCCGCGAGGAGTACCAGACCCTCGCGACGATCACGCTGCAGAACTACTTCCGGCTCTACGACAAGCTCGGCGGCATGACCGGCACGGCCATGACCGAGGCCTCAGAGTTCAGCAAGATCTACGGCATCGGCGTGGTGCCGATTCCGACCAACCGCCCGATGGTGCGAGAAGACCAGCCCGACCTCGTCTACCGCACCGAGGACGCGAAGTACGCCGCCATCGTCGACGACATCTCCGAGCGGCATGCCGAGGGTCAGCCGATGCTCGTCGGAACGGTCTCGGTCGAGAAGTCTGAGCATCTGTCGGGCCTGCTGAAGCGACGCGGTATCCCGCACACGGTCCTCAACGCGAAGCAGCACGCGAGCGAGGCACACATCGTCGCCCAGGCAGGTCGCAAGGGCGCGGTCACGGTCGCGACCAACATGGCCGGCCGTGGCACCGACATCATGCTCGGCGGCTCGGTCGAGTTCCTCGCCGACGAGGTGCTGCGCGGTCGCGGGCTCGACCCGGTCGAGCACTCCGACGATTACGAAGCGGCCTGGTCCGAGACGATCGAGGAGATCAAGCAGCAGGTCGAGGCTGAGCACGACGCCGTCAACGACGTCGGCGGCCTCTATGTCATCGGCACCGAGCGGCACGAGTCGCGCCGCATCGACAACCAGTTGCGCGGACGGTCGGGTCGTCAGGGCGACCCGGGCGAGTCGCGCTTCTACCTGTCGCTGCAAGACGACCTGATGCGCCTGTTCAAGTCGGACTGGGTCGACTGGGTGCTCACGACGATGAAGATCCCCGACGACGTTCCGATCGAGAACAAGCGGGTCACCGGCGCGATCGCGTCTGCCCAGGCGCAGGTCGAGAGCCAGAACTTCGAGACCCGCAAGAACATCCTCAAGTACGACGACGTGATGTCGCGCCAACGCGAGGTCGTCTACGCCGAGCGCCGGAAGGTGCTCGAAGGCGCCGATCTGCACGAGCAGGTCGAGGGCATGATCGACGACACCATCTCCGGCTATGTCGACGGCGCGACCGAGGGCTTCCCCGAGGACTGGGATCTCGCTCAGCTGTGGACCGCGCTGAAGACCCTTTATCCGGTCTCGCTGTCGGTCGACCAGGTGGTCGAAGACGCCGGCGGTGTCGAGGGCCTCGACCGCGATGGCCTCAAGGCCGACCTGTGCGCCGACGCGCACGCGGCGTACGCCGTGCGCGAGGAGACGCTCGGCGCCGAGGTCCTGCGAGAGCTCGAGCGGCGGGTGCTCCTGTCGGTCCTCGACCGCAAGTGGCGCGAGCACCTCTATGAGATGGACTATCTGCGCGAGGGAATCGGCCTGCGGGCGTACTCGCAGCGCGATCCGCTCGTCGAGTATCAGCGCGAGGGATTCGAGCTGTTCTCGGCGATGATGGACTCCATCAAGGAGGAGTCGGTCGGCTTCATGTTCAACGTCGAGGTGCAGACCGAGCCAGAGCCGGATGCGACCGGAGACGATGGCATCCTGCTGGCAGAGCCGGTCCCAGCCGCCTCGCTCGACCGACCGAGCATCACAGCCAAGGGACTCGCGCAACCGTCGGCGCCGACCAACCTGTCGTACTCCGCTCCGACAGTTGACGGCGACTCGGGCGTCGACGAGGCGCGGCCCGTCGCTTCTGCCGCGCCCGCGGCGTCCGACGAGTTCGCCGGCGTCGGGCGCAACGCGTTGTGCCCCTGTGGGTCCGGGCGCAAGTTCAAGCGCTGCCACGGCGACCCGGCCAATCGTCCGGCCTGAGCCGATGAGCAGGACGGCGCCGTGCAGACCTCGGTGATCGTGTGATGAGCGCAGGGCACGGCCACCACGACCACGGCCCCGCTCGGCTGGCCGGCGACAGTCGGCATCGGCTGGTCGCGGTGCTCTGCATCACCGTCGTCGTTCTCATCGTCGAGGTCATCGGTGCTTTCGTCTCGGGGAGCCTCGCGCTGTTCGCCGACGCCGGGCACATGCTGACCGACGTCGCCGGGCTGTCGCTGGCTGTGGTGGCCGCGCATCTGGTCGGACGTCCAGCGACGGCATCGCGCACGTGGGGATTCCAGCGCGCGGAGGTACTCGCGGCAGCGGCACAGGCCGCGGTCCTGCTGGCCGTCGGCGGATACGTGATTGTCGAGGCGATCCGGCGGTTGATCACGGTTCCCGACGTCACGTCGACGGCGATGTTGGTTTTCGGCATCGTCGGTCTGGTCGGCAATCTGATCGCGTTGGCGATCCTGTACCGCGCCCGCGCCGACACGATGAACTCTCGAGCGGCATTCCTCGAGGTCGCCAACGACGCGCTCGGCTCAGTGGCGGTCATCATCGCGGCCATCGTCATCGCTACGACCGGATGGCAGCAGGCCGACGCAGTGGCATCGCTGCTCATCGGCGCGCTCATCCTGCCGCGCACGTGGAGGCTGCTGCGCGAGAGCGTCGACGTCCTTCTCGAGTCGACTCCGAAGGACCTCGACCTCGCGACGGTCCGCGAGCACGTGCTCCGGGTCGACCATGTGATTGCGATCCACGACTTGCATGCCAGCCAAGTCGCATCGAACCTGCCGATCTTCAGCGCCCATGTGGTGGTCGACGACGCGTGCTTCCATGACGGTCACCTGAAGTCGCTGCTCGACGACATCCAAGGCTGTCTGGCCGGACACTTCGACGTCGAGCACTCCACGATCCAGTTCGAGGCAGGCACCCACGCCGCACACGAGCCCGCGCGGCACGAGTAGGTGTACTCGGCCAGGACCGAGGCGGTCGCCCGAGCCGGCACCCGTCGATGATCAGCCGACTGCCAGCGCAGTGCAGGTCCAGCGTCCGCGACGGAAGTCGAGCCGTGCGGCGATCGCCCGTGACCTCTGACCCTCGGTGATCCTCGCGGCGACCTCGGCTGCGTCCGGGGCGACGGCGCACACCCGGACGCTGACTACTGCCTGCCGCGGCGGCCGACTTGGTGCATCTCTTGGCTGCTCCGGGGCGCGCTGCAGCCGAGTCAGCTCTCGGTAGACCTCGGCGGATGTCCATCGCGCCAGTTGGCTGACGGGACGCTGGCGGGCGAGAACCTCGACGACAGCCTGCACGTAGCGGGCTGCCCACGGCTGCGGGTTCGGGATGTCCGTCGAGCCCGTCGCCGCGAACGTATCGTCGCCTGCACCCGTCGGCACAGCGTCGAGCCCGCTTGGCATCGGGTACGTGAGGCAGAGCGCGCCCTGTTCGAAGATCGGCGTCGATCGGACGAGCGTCAGATGTCGAACTTCGCGGACGGTCAAGGGTGCCGGCAGCGCGACGAGTGGTTCGGGAGCGACGGTCACGAGAGGCCTCCTGGGACGCGGAGCGTCGTTTCGGGATAGATGAGATCGGGGTCGTCGCCGATGGCGGATCGGTTCGCCGCATACAGCCGGTGCACGTGCTCGGCCACCGACGCGTCGCTCGCCTCCGGCGGCGAGAGGTCGGCCGTGATCGACCAGAGAGTGTCGCCAGGTCGGACGACGACCACGGTCGGATGCGCATGCCCGCGAGTCGTTGTCTGCCGGTGAAGGTCCGGCGCGGTGTCGGCGCGGACATCGCCCGTGGTGCCGGGGTCATGCCACGGACTGGGCCACGAACCAGTCGGCAGGTCGGGGTACGGAAGCCCGTCTAGGCTCGGCGCACAGGCGGTGGCGCAGTGCGGCCGTTCGGGGACGGCGGCGTCGGCTGTCGTTGCCTGAACAGCGACACCGACTCCGCACACGGTCAAGACGGCGGTTCGCCACCAGGTCGGTCCGGCCCAGCCGCGCGCCGCAACTGTGGCCGCATGGCGCGGTGCCAGCAGCTGCGATCCGAGCGCGACCAGGGCGGTCGCCATCAAGATGGCGTACGCGCCGATGGCGACAATGGCGACGCCGGCGGCGACGACGTTGTCGAGGGTCCACGGCCGCTCGGGCGGCGCCGGGGGAGCGGGGCCTGCGATCGCGAGCAGGGATGACTCGGCGAACGACCAGAGCAGCGCGCCGACCACCGCCGCGGCGAGCACTGCGGAGCAGCTGCGCAGGGGTCTCACCATGAGCGTCCCCTCTCGTGGGTTCTTTTGATGCGGGTTGATGTCGTTTGGTGTTGTTCGGTGTGTATAGGTATGTCTAGTCCTCAGGCATTAAGACATGCAAGCCCTGTTTCAACCCTGTTGAAGGAATTCAGACGATTCTGGCCGCTAGGCTGCCGCGGTGCGCTGGCGTCGCCTGTTCGAAGATCTCGAGACTCAGGCGGCGGCTCTCGACGAAGCCGAGCTCCGCAACGAGATCGCCGATCGAACCCGCGCGGAGCTGGCTGGCGTCCCGCTGAGTCGTCGGCTCCACTCCGCTCTCGGCGCTGCCGTCGAGCTGCGACTGCTCGGCGACGCCGTCATTCGCGGTCAGCTGAGCGGATGGGGGCCGGATTGGCTTCTGGTCGACTCCGGCGACGAGGTCGTCGTGTCGACGCCCGCCATCGTTGCGGCAGCCCGGCTGGGGGAGGGTGTCTCGGCTCCGGCGGGAATCGGACTCGTCGAGTCGCGGACGTCGATCACGACGGTGCTTCGGGCGATTGCCCGAGACCGCAGTGCCGTCGCCGTTCGGCTCATCGACGGGAGTCAGATCATCGGGACACCCGACCGCGTCGGCGCCGACTGGATCGACATCGCTGCACACGACGTCGGCGACGCGCCCCGGCCGCCGGCCGTGCAAGGACGCTGGACCGTTCCGCTCGGGTCCATGTCGCTCATCCGGCGGTCGACCGTCGGATGGCAGTGATCAGTCGACCGCGGCCGAGCGGTCCCGCGCGAGCGCGCTGTCGTGGACGTCGCGCGCGACCTCGGCGTATTGCGACTGGATGTACCGCTCGACCTCGTCGGCCTCGATGCGCCACTGGCCACGGCCGCCGACCTTGATCGCGCGGATGTCGCCGCGTCGGACGAGTGCGTACGCCTGCCCAGCCGAGACATTCAGGATGTCGGCGAGGTCGGCGAGAGTCAGAAACCGGGGATTCACTGGTCGATCCTGCCACGACATAGGCCCTGATTGCGGCAAAGGCAAACGTTGTGGATGAAAACGGCGCAATCATCGTCCACGAGCCGAGAAGATGCACGTTATGTCGTTTTTGCTCGGCGAAGCCCCTCGTCGCTCCGAACTCGCAGAGGACGCCTCTGTGCGTCCTTCACCGTCTGCCACGCGGGCAACCACCCGCCGTCTTCGCGATCCGCGGATGTGGATCGGCGTCCTCCTCGTCGCCGCAGCTGCGTTGGTCGGCGGGCGCATTCTCGCTGCAGCCGACGACGTCGTCGAGGTCTGGGCGGCCGCGGGCGACCTGCCGGCCGGCGGCTCGATCAGCGCCGGCGACCTCGTCTCGACGTCGGTTCACTTCGATGACGCCGACTCGATGGAGGCCTACGTGCCGATCGACGCGGATCTCGTCGGCCGCCTGCTCGCGCAGCCGGTCGGGGCCGGTCAGCTGATCTCGTTCTCGGCGATCGCGACCGGCGCCCCGCCGATCGCTGAGCTGCCCGTCGGCGTGGCCGCCGCGGACCTGCCGTCTGACCTCTCCGCCGGTGACCGGATCGACGTCTGGGCCGTCCCCGATGACGCCCAGGCTGCCGTACCGATCCGGGTTGCCTCGGTTCTCCGCGACGTCCGGATCATCTCGGTCACCGCACCAGAGATCGCGGCGGCTGGCGGCGAACGTCAGGTCCTGATCGCCGTCGACACGACATCTCAGGTCGAGTCGGCACTGAGCGCGCTCGCGTCTTCCCGACCGGTCCTCGTCCGGGTCGGTGGCTGAGGTGACGATCGGTGTGCTGCTCGCTCTCGGAAGCGCGCCATTCGAAGCGGCCGCTCTGGCGGCCGTCGGCCAAACGCGAACGCACGTCGTTCGGCGCTGTGTCGACATCGCAGACCTGCTGGCGACGGCCGCGTCCGGCCAGGGCAGCGTGGCGTTGGTGTCGACCCACCTCGTCGGGCTTGACCGCCAGGCCGTCGATGCGATGCATAGCGCGGGCGTTGTGCCCGTCGGGCTCGTCGCGCACGCTTCGGAGGTCGGCATCGACGGGCTGCACCGGATCGGTATCAAGGTGTTCGTGGCCGCCGATCGCGACGCTGAGGCGCTGGAGGCGACCATTGCCGTGGCGGCCAGCCGCACCGGAAGCATTGAACCGGTCGGCGGGCGGGCCGCGCGAAGCCAGACCACGTCGGCACACCTCCGGCGCGACGGCGAGGCAGGCCGGGTCATCGCCGTGTGGGGGCCGACCGGGGCGCCGGGGAGGACGGTCGTCACGCTCGGTCTCGGTGCAGCGATCGCCGACCTCGGCGCCGACACGCTCGTCATCGACGCCGACGTCTACGGCGGGACGCTTTCGCAGCTGGTCGGCGTGCTCGACGAGACGTCGGGCCTGCTCGCGGCCACCCGGGCGGCCAACGCAGGCGCCCTCGACGCCGAGTCGCTCAGCCGACGGTGCCTTCAGGTCTCCTCGCGCCTGCGGCTGCTCACCGGTCTTCCGCGGGCCGACCGCTGGGTCGAGGCGAAGGCGGTTCTGGTTCGGTCCGTGGTCGACACATCGCGTCTGATCGCGGCCCATACGGTCGTCGACTGCGGCTTCAGTCTCGAGGCCGACGAGGAGGTCATGTATGACACACGGGCCCCGCGCCGCAACGGCGCGACGCTTGAGATCTTGAGCGGAGCAGACGTCGTCGTGGTGGTCGGATCAGCCGACCCCGTCGGCCTGAGCAGGCTGATCCGCGCCGTCGACGACCTCGCCGAGTCCGTGCCGCGGGCGACGTCGGTCGTTGTCGTCAATCGACTGCGCGACTCCATCGGGTGGTCGGCAGACGACATCGAGTCGATGCTGCGGCGGACGACCCGCATCGACGAGCTGGCGTTTCTGCCCGACGACCCAACGTCGTGCGATCGCGCGCTCATCACCGGCAAGACGCTCATGGAGGTCGCGCCGGATCGCCCCCTCGCTCGGTCGTTGCGCGAGCTGGCGGCGGGGGTCAGCGGACTGGCACCCCGTCGGACGGGTCGTTGGCGGACGTTGCGGGGCCGGGGAGCTCAGGGCAGGAACAGCAGCCAGAGACCGGTCAAGGTATAGGCGACCATCAGCACGAGCATCGGCAGCTGGCCGACGATCGCGTGGCGGCGCGGAAGCAGTCGCACGGCACGGTCGTGTGCAGAGATGACGCCGAGGACGTGTCCGATGACGACGGCGACCACCTTCGTCACCGCGAGGCCAGTCGGGTGTTCGTAGATCGCATAGACGTTGAACTGGTCGGACACCCATGTCATGGCGGTCCAGCCGCGAGTGAACGGATCGCCGAGCTCGACGAGTGTCTGCAGCCCCTGCGAGACGAAGAACGACAAGTAGTGCGCCACGACATAGCCGACGACGATCGGCACGATGCTGTGCGCGAACTGGGCTGGCAGGTCGCGTCGCGGCAGGCTCCCCAACCCCGCCGTCGCGATCGATGCCAGCGAGAGCGACAGCAGCACAGCAAGACAGAAGCCGATCAGCCCCAGGTTGTTGACCAGCACCAGATGGTCGGTGTACTTCTGCGACCAGGACAGCCACTTCGCCGAGCCATGGAAGGCGTCGAAGGCCGTCGATCCGAGGAGGACCGAGACGGTTCCGACCAGGCCGGGCAGCGGCGACATCCCGTCGAGGTTCTCGAGCGGGTTGCGGATCACCAGCACGCCGTCGGTCCGACGGCCGAACGGCGAGAGCCGCGCGACCAGCGACGAGTAGACCTCGAACGGATCAGCCCTGGCGAACCAGACGTCGCCGAACACCATCGCCCCGGCCACGAGGAAGACTGCCAGGAAGCCGAACCAGAGAAGGATCGTCGACAGGCTCGTGGAGAGGTTCGCGTCGACCAACTCCAGCCAGGCAAAGGCGAACAGGGTCAGCGCCGCCGGCCAGAGGCCGACCCGGCGCGGGTACTCGTAGAGACCGTTCCGGTAGTCGATCCGGGCGAGGGCGCAAATGCCGCGGTGGAGCCACCGGAGCGGGTTGCACAGTCGATAGATCGGGCCAAACACCAGTGCTGCAGGCACGAGACCGACCCACAGCAGGACGTAGACGCTGCCGAAGACCGGGTTGACGAGCGTGTCCTTGCCGAAGAAAGCGGCAAGGGTCAGCCAGCTGGCGAACAACAGCGCGAACGTGACCAGCACCGCGTGGGTCACGGGCGAGTCGATGATGTCGGCTAGCCAGCGGGGCAGCGGACGGCCCGAGTCGTCTCCGTGAAAGCGCGACGTGCGCCAGGCGAGTCCCAGCACAACGAAAGAGACGATCAGCGCGAGCGCGGCCCCGATGAACGCGTCGTGCGCCGGGATCGGAAGGTCTTCGCGGTTGCCCACCCCGTGTGCGAGATACACGACGTGATGCTGCGCGGTGACCGACGCCACGATGCCCGTCTAGCTGACTTGGAGCTTGACGATGGTGATCTCGAGTCCGTGCGACTCGATCGGGTAGACGCCGGGTGAGTCGACCGTGAACGAGAACGAGCCGTCGACACCGGCCTTCACCTCGAACTCATGGCCGGGCTGGGTGTGCACGTGGATCTCGTCGTCGACGTCGCTGCTGACGTTGAGCTGCACCTCCTGGCCGACCTCGACAGCGATCGGTCGCCCGTCGTCAGGGGTGATCGTGCCGCCGTCCTCGACGATCTCGATCGTCACCGGCGGCTTGTCGCTCCTGCTGTTGCCATCGCCTCCTCCACAGGCCGACGTGAGGGCCAGCACAGCCGTCGCGGCCGCGGCGAGCCCGAGCGAGTGGCGTGCGCGCATGGGTCGTGCTCCTTGTCGTAGGCCTGCCGATCGACTGGGTGGCTCGCGCCCGGGGCGGGAGATCGAGGACGGCCCGGCACGCAGTCGCGCACCATACAAGATACGTCCGTGACACGATGAAGAGGCGTGAGCGTCCCGGCCCGATGCGGCTGGACGGACCCAGCGATTCTGAGAGGACCGACGATGTCTGAGCGCCTCCGGCCGCGTGACGTCGCGTTGCTCGCGCTCGAGTCGGCCCGCACTCCGATGCACGTCGCCACCCTCGACACCTTCGAGCCGCCCGACGGCGGGTTCGACTACGCCCGGCTCGTGTCGCTCATCGCCGACCGGATCGCGTTCGTCCCGAGATTCCGGCAGCGTCTGCGCGATGTCCCGGGGCACCTGGCGAACCCCGTCTGGGTCGACGACGCGGACTTCGACCTGGCATTTCATGTTCGCCGCAGCGCCGTGCCTCGACCCGGGACGGTTGAGCAGCTCCGCGAGCTCACGGCGCGGATCATGAGTCGACGACTCGACCGCAGCCGCCCGCTCTGGGAGACGTATCTCGTCGAGGGGCTCGCTGGCGGACAGTTCGCGATCCTGACAAAGTCGCATCACGTCCTGGTCGACGGCACCACCGTCGACCTGGGCCAGCTGATCCTCGACGACACGGCGGAGTCGCGCTCGACGCCCGAGGTCTCGTGGCGTCCCGAGCGAAGTCACGCGGGTGTCGAGCTGCTCGGCGAGGCGATGCTCGAGTCGTTCCGCCACCCTGCTGTGCTCGCCGACAATGTTCGCGGCCAGTTGATCGGCGCGCGTCAGTTCGCCGACTGGGCGTTGACGCGGGTCGGAGACGCAACCGGGCGAGTGTCCATGCCCGAAGGCGCGCTCGCTGCTCGGCCGTCGGAGCAGCGGCGCTTCACGACCGTCGACACGCGGCTCGCGTCGTACCGACGGGTCCGCCAAGCACACGGCGGAACCGTCAACGACGTGGTGCTCGCGACCATCGCCGGGGCCTTGCGCAGCTGGCTGCTGACGCGGGCCGAGACCGTCGCGAGCTCGACGCGCGTGCGGGCCCTCGTGCCGCTGAGCGTGGTCGACGACGAGTTCGCGGAGCCCACATCCCTGGGCAGCCAGCTGACGCCTCACCTGCTCGATCTCCCCGTCGGCGAGCAGAGCCCGGTCATGCGCCTGCACCAGGTGTCGTATGCCTTGAAGGCGCACAAAGAGACCGGCCGGGCGGTGTCTGCCGCCAAGCTCGCCGAAATCTCCGGGTTCGCACCGACTACCTTCCATGCCCTTGGCTCGCGGCTGGCCGCGAGCCATCCCGCCAAGTCGTTCCACCTGCTCATCACGAACGTGCCCGGCCCGCAGTTCCCGCTGTACGCCGCCGGAGGGCGAATGCTCGCGAGCTATCCCGTGCTTCCGCTGCTGCCGGGGCATGCGCTCACCATCGGCGCGACCTCCTACGACGGCAGCGTCTATTACGGCATCGACGCCGACCGCGATGCCGTGCCCGACATCGACGTGCTGGCGCAATGTCTGCGCGAGGCTGTCGACGAGCTGGTCGACGCATCGTCGTCGACGCGGGCCCGGGCGCCTCGAGGCCGCCTCTCAACGCGACGGGAGCGCTGATGCGCGTCTATCTCGCGGCGACCCGCGAACGTCTCCGGGCCCTGGCCGGCGGAGCGAACGACGGCGAGGAGTGGACCGGCTTCGCTCCGCTCGACGCGGTTCGCGCCGAGCTTGGCCAGCTCGGCGACGAAGAGCTCGAGTACGCGCTCAGCATCGCCGCTGGAGAGGCGTCAGCTGCCCTCGGAGCCGATGAGAGCCGTCCCTCGCGTCGGTTCGTCGTCGTCGCGGAGGTCGACGGCGGGGCGGTCGTTGCGGATCCCGACGTGCCTGGCGCCGTCTTCGTGCACGTGCCGCTCGCACTGTCGGACGTCGATGCGATCCTCGCTGAGGACCAGCCGGGCGGCGGCGGCGAGCTGGGTTGGTTCGGCGTCCAAGAGATCGCAGACTTGCTAGCGTGAGATCACCGGAGGGAAGAGGGACATATGCAGGCGATCTGGAAGGGCACGATCTCGTTCGGCCTGGTCACGATCCCCATCAAGGTCTACTCGGCGACTGAGGAACGCGACATCACCTTTCGCCAGGTGCACGAGGCCGACAACGGGCGGATCCGCTACCGGCGCGTGTGCGAGATCGACGGCGAAGAGGTGCCGTACTCCGACATCGGCAAGGGCTACGAGCTGCCCGACGGGCGCATGGTGATCTTGACCAACGACGACTTTGCCAGCCTGCCGCTGCCGACGGCCAAGTCGATCGACGTCCTCGAGTTCGTGCCGCTCGACGAGGTCGATCCGCTCTATTTCGCGAAGGCCTATTACCTCGCCGCAGACGGTCCCGGCGCCAAGCCCTACGTCCTGCTCCGCGACGCGCTCACGAAGACCGGTCAGTGCGCGGTGGTCAAGGTCGCGATCCGCACCAAGGAGACTCTGGCTCTGCTGCGCGAGCGCGATGGCGCCCTGGTGCTGCAGACGATGCTGTGGCCCGACGAGGTACGCGACTCCGAGTTCGCGAAGCCAGACGACTCGGTCGACGTCAAGGCCCAAGAGGTCGAGATGGCCGAGTCCTACATCGCGACGCTCGAGGCGGAGTTCGACCCGACGCGCTATCACAGCGACTACCGCGCGGCGCTCGAGTCGCTCGTCGAGGCCAAGATCGAGGGCCTTCCGATGCCGGAGCCCGAGGAAGAAGACACCGACACGGCTGAGGTCGTCGACCTCGTCGCCGCCCTGCGGGCGAGCGTCGACGCCGCAAAGAAGCGGCGCCAGGAGGGCGCAGCCGGCGGGTCCGACGACAAGCCCGCCAAGACGTCGGGGGCGGCGAAGAAGGCCGCGAAGAAGTCTCCGGCCAAGAAGGCGACGGCGAAGAAGGCGGCCAAGAAGACCGCCAGTAAGAAGACCGCAGCGCGCAAGTCCGCCTAGCCGCGGCCTCAACCATCGGAGCGGGCGGCCAGGTGTCTTCGCCGCCCGATCTTGATACGCGCCGGAGGGCTGGCATGATCGCCCCATGGACGCGACAACCACGGTTCCGACCCCTGTCAACGAGCCCAATCTCGGCTACGCGCCGGGCAGCGCCGAGCGCGCCGACGTCGAGAAGCGGTTGGTAGAGCTCCAGTCGGAGCAGATCGACCTCAAGGCCACCATCGGCGGCGAGCAGCGCTGGGGGAGGGGCGAGGAGCTGACGGTCGCGCAGCCGCACAACCACCAGCACGTGCTCGGGGTCACCCGCGGCGCGACGGCGGCCGACGCGCGGGCGGCGATCAACGCGGCACGAGATGCCGCTCCAGGCTGGCGCGCCCTGTCTCTCGACGATCGGGCGGCGATCATCTTGAAGGCAGCCGACCTCGCTGCCGGCCCGTGGCGGCAGACGCTCAACGCGGCAACGATGCTCGGGCAGTCGAAGACCGTGTGGCAGGCCGAGATCGACGCCGCGTGCGAGCTGATCGACTTCTGGCGGTTCAACGTCCACTACGCCCAGCAGATCCTGGCCGAGCAGCCGATGGCGAACTCGAGAGGCGTCTGGAACCGCAGCGACCATCGTCCGCTCGAAGGCTTCGTGTACGCGATCACGCCCTTCAACTTCACGGCGATCGCGGGCAATCTCCCGACCGCGCCGGCCCTGATGGGCAACACCGTGCTGTGGAAGCCGTCGGTGACGCAGCAGTTCGCCGCGCACATGACGATGCGGATTCTCGAGGAGGCGGGCATGCCTCCGGGGGTCATCAACATGCTGCCGGGCCATGGCGCCACGGTGTCCGACGTCGCGCTCGAGCATCGCGACCTCGCCGGGATCCATTTCACCGGCTCGACCCCGACCTTCCAGCATCTCTGGAGAACCGTCGGCGCCAACATCGCGAAGTACCGCTCGTACCCGCGCATCGTCGGCGAGACCGGCGGCAAGGACTTCGTCGTCGCGCACCGCTCGGCCGACCCCGACGTCGTGCGCACCACGCTGATCCGCGGCGCGTTCGAGTATCAGGGGCAGAAGTGCTCGGCGGCCTCACGCGCGTACATCTCGAAGTCGGTGTGGCGAAAGATGCGCAAGAGCTTCCTCGCCGAGGTCGACGCGATAACGATGGGCGACGTCACCGACCTCTCGAACTTCATGGGCGCGGTCATCGACGCGCGGGCGTTCGACAAGCACAAGAAGGCGATCGCGAGAGCCCGGCGATCGGCGAAGCTCGATGTCACCGCCGGCGGCACCACCGACGACTCCGTCGGCTACTTCGTCCGACCGACCGTTCTGGAGTCGAGCGACCCGACGGATGCCGTCTTCAAGACCGAGTACTTCGGCCCGATCCTGTCGGTCCACGTGTTCGACGACGCCGACTTCGAGTCGGCCGTGCGACAGCTCGAGTCGTTCGCTCCGTATGCCCTGACCGGCGCGGTCATCGCCCAGGACCGCCGGGCGATCGCGTGGGCGAGCGAAGAGCTGCGCTTCGCCGCCGGCAACTTCTACATCAACGACAAGCCGACCGGCGCCGTCGTGGGCCAGCAGCCCTTCGGCGGCGCCCGGGCATCGGGCACGAACGACAAGGCCGGGTCGGCAGCCAACCTCATGCGCTGGACATCGCCGCGCTCTATCAAGGAGACCTTCGACCCCCCGAAGGACTACCGCTACCCCCACATGGGCTGACACGGACGGCTCACCCGACGCGCGAACGGCAAGCGGGCCCGCCCAAGCAATCGGCACCGGCGCGCGAGGGAAGAAACCCATCAGCTTGGACGCGATACGCAAGCGGCAACCGGCACCCCCCATCCATGGGCAGCACGCCCGCGAGGGAAGAACCCCAAGCAAGTAGTACCCGACGTGCAGACCCGCGTCAGGGCATGCCCAGCCATGGGCAGCACGCCCGCCAGGGAGGAACCCCAAGCAGGTAGCACGCGACGTGCAGACCCACGTCAGGGCACACCCCAGCCATGGGCAGCACGCCCGCGAGGGAGGAACCCCAAGCAGGTAGTACGCGACGTGCAGACCCGCGTCAGGGCACGTTGAGAGGTCAGCTATTCGCGGTGAAGGAAGCGAAGCGCCAGCGAGCGTCACCGCGAATAGCTGACCGCTCAACCGGGGGCACGGAAAGAAGGGCACCACCCGCACTGTCAACCTCAGCCACGGCCGGAACAACCCGACCGCTCACGCGGAAAACCTGACCGCTCACGCGGAACAACCTGACCGCTCGCGCCCACAACCTGACCGCTCACGCCCACAACCTGACCGCTCGCGCGGAAAACCTGACCGCTCGCGCGTACGTCCGAGAGAAATGGATGACGCGTCCTTTCTAGTGGTACGGTACTCAACCCGACCACCCCAAAGGATGCCAAATGCCCCTGAATCGATCGGCCGTGGTAGCCGCCATGACGGCGGTGTCGCTCCTCCCCATGACCCCAGCGGTCGCGAGCACCTACTTCTCGAAGCAATCGCCGCTCAACGCCTGGGAGGACGGTGTCTCACAGGGTCAGATGTACGGGCGCTTCGTC
>DATIOH010000170.1:0-7810 GCA_035473375.1 Nocardioidaceae bacterium
TGTCGACGAAGCCGGCTTCGCGCTCGAGAACACCATGTTCGCGTTCCAGCAGGCCGTCGACCTGGGCTTTCGCTACATCGAGACCGACGCGCACGTGTCCTCAGACGGTGTGCTCGTCGCGGCCCACGACCCGTCGCTCGAGCGGACCACCGACGGCACCGGTGTCATCGAGGACCACCGGTATGCCGACCTCACCAAGCTCAAGGTCGGCGGGCGCGAGGCGATCCCGAGGTTCGAAGACGTCCTGGCCACGTGGCCTGACATCCACGTCAATGTCGACGCGAAGACTCCCGAGGCGGTCGGCATCCTCGCCCGCATGGTGCACCGGCACCGTGCCTGGGACCGGGTCTGCGTGGCCTCGTTCTCTGCTCCCAGCGTCTACCGACTGCGGCGCGAGCTCGGTCCGCGCGTCGCCACCGCTCTCTCCTGGGCCGAGGTGGCGGCCCTCATGTGGACTCCGACGCGGCCGCTTCGCTCGCGACTGCTGCGATCGGGCCAGGCTGCCCAGGTTCCGCCGCGGCACCGCTACGGGATCGACGTGCTCACGCCGGCGTTCGTCGACCGCGCCCATGAGCTCGGGACGGTCGTGAACGTCTGGACGATCAACGACGCCGCCGAGATGCATCGCGTTCTCGACCTCGGGGCCGATGGCGTGTTCACCGATCGGCTCGACATCGCGCGCGACGTGTTTCGCGAGCGGGAGATCTGGCCGGGCGGCTCGTGACCGGCAGCGGTTCCGGACCGACGCCGATCGCCGACCTGCGCGCGTTCGAGCGGCGGCGTGAGCAGCGAGCTTGGTACTACTACGACTGGGCGAACTCCGCGTACGTGACGACGGTCGCGACCGTGCTCTTCGCGCCGTACCTGACGTCGGTCGACGAGACGGCCGCCTGCGGGCCCGGCGTGACCGACGACAACCCGTGCCATCGGGATCTCCAGGTGCTGGGTGTCGCCGTCTCGCCCGGCTCTCTCGTCTTCTATGTGGTCACGATCGCCACGATCACGTCGGCGATCGCGCTGCCGGTCGTCGGAGCCGGCGCAGATCGATCGGCCCGCAAACCGACCCTCATGGCCCGCTACGCGTGGATCGGAAGTCTGTTCGCCGCGGGCATGTTCTTCGTGTCGGGTGACAACTGGCAGCTCGGAGCGGTGCTCCTGTTCGCCGCCAACATCTGTCTCGGCGCGAGCCTCGTCGTGTACGACGCCCTGCTCTGCGAGATCGCGACTCCGGACGAGCGCGACGGCGTCTCGTCGCGCGGGTGGGCACTCGGCTATCTCGGCGGCGGCCTGCTGTTGGCGGTCAACCTCGGCATCGTTCTCGGCCACGACGCGCTCGGTGTCAGCCAGGGCTTCGCCGTGCGCCTGTGCCTGCTCAGCGCGGCGGCATGGTGGGCGGCTTTCACCGTGATTCCGTATCGCGGCGTCCGCGGCCGGACGCCGGTCGGGCGGGTCAACGAGTCGGGCGGCCTCCTCCGTCAGAGTTTCGGCCAGCTGTTCGACACGCTCGGCGACCTGCGTCGCTATCCGGTGACCCTCACGTTCCTGGTGGCCTACCTGTTCTACAACGACGGCATCCAGACGGTCATCGTCACGGCCACGACGTACGGCGACAAGCAGTTGGGATTCTCGACCGGCGTCCTGATCGCCACCGTGCTCGTGGTGCAGTTCGTCGCCTTCGGCGGCGCGCTCCTATTCGGCCGCATCGCGACCACCGTCGGGAGCAAGAAGACGATCGCGGCCGGCCTGGTCGCGTGGATGGCCGTCGTCCTCATGGCCTACGCGCTCCCCCACAAGGCTCTCGTGCCCTTCCTGGCGCTCGCGGTCGTCATCGGTCTCGTGCTCGGCGGGACGCAGGCCCTCTCGCGGTCGTTCTTCAGCCAGCTCATCCCCCGCGGTCGCGAGGCGGAGTACTTCAGCCTCTACCAGGCGTGCGAGCGCGGCACGAGCTGGCTGGGGACCCTCGTCTTCGGTGTTGTGCACCAGCTGACCGGGTCGTACCGACCTGCGATTTTCGCCGTGATTGTCTTCTTTGTCATAGGTCTCACCCTCTTCGTCCGTGTCGACGCGGAGCGGGGAATCCGCGAGGCAGGCAACCAGCCGCCTGTCGTCGTCTGACATCGGCGTGTCGCGCGAATTGTCCATGTGACCAGCGTCTTATCCGGATCACCCACTGATCTCAGCCGTCTCTCAGGTCGTTTCGAGACCATGCTCAGTGGGAATCATTGAAAGTCAAAAGACGTTGGCAACCATGTCCGCGCCGAGTACGTCATAAGTGTGCTGTTCGCACGTCCCATGAGTGACGTCGGCAAACGACTCGAAATCCAGAGCATCGGGGAGAAGGCACCATGTCAGAGAGAGCAACGCTGCGAGGCTCGCGGTTGGGAGGCACCAGCTTCGAGGACGAGAGCGGCGTCGAGTTCGCTCCGCGCCAGCGCGTCATCTATGACTGCGCCAACGGCCACGAGTTCGACATCCCGATGGCCGCCGAGGCCGACATTCCTTTCACGTGGGAATGCCCGCGATGCGGTGCGGAGTCGAAGCAGCGCGACGGTCAAGCACCCGAGGCGAAGGCCGAGAAGCCCCTCCGTACCCACTGGGACATGCTTCTCGAGCGCCGCTCCATCAACGAGCTGGAGGACATCCTCTCCGAGCGGCTCGAGCTTCTGCGCTCTGGCGAGATCGGCCCCGCGCACCTGCACCGGCGGTCGGCCAGCAAGGCGAAGAAGTCGGCCTGACCTACACCAGCACCAGCCATCGCTGAAGGCGGTCGTCCCCTTGGGGCGGCCGCCTTCGTTGTTGGCCGTCGCTATTGGCCCTCGCTATAGGTAGGGGTCGTCGTCGCGATAGATCTGGTGGGCTCCGCTACGACGTGGGGCATAGGCACCCGACATTCGCGCGGCGCGCCGGTTGACTTCGAGCTGGACGACCCGTCGCGCCACCGGCCGGGTGAACGGAAGAACGAAGAAGAAGCCGAACACATCGGTCACAAACCCGGGTGTCAACAGCAGCGTGCCGCCGATCAGCACGAGCGCGGCATCGATGAGCTCTTTGCCGGGAAGGGTGCCGTCGCGCACCGTGTCGCGCAGCGCCTCCCACGCTCGTCGCCCCTCGTTCTTGACGATCCAGGCGCCGATCAACGACTCGACGATGAGAAGCAGGATCGTCGGCACGGCCCCGATGAGCTGCCCGACCTGAATGATGACGTAGATCTCGATGATCGGAACGACGACGAACAGCGTGACCAGCCAGAACGCCAACGGTGGACGCCTCATCGTCTGCCCGCCAGTTTCCGCAGCTGGTCAAAGCGCCGCTGCGCCCCCCATACGCCGACCTTCAAGAACGCCTCGCGCACGATTGGCCCGCTCATCTTGGACTCTCCGCGCTCGCGCTCGACGAACGTGATCGGCACCTCGACCACCGAGAAACCTGCGTCGACTGCCCGTCGAGCCAAGTCGACCTGGAAGCAGTAGCCCTGAGACTCCACGCCGCTCAGGTCGATGTTCTCGAGGGTCTTGCGGCGAAACACTCGATAGCCGCCCGTCGCGTCCTTCAGCGACAGGCCCAACGCAACGCGCGTGTAGAAGTTTCCGCCGCGCGACAGGATGAGCCGCGACCGCGGCCAGTTGACGATCTTGCCGCCGGACACCCAACGCGAGCCGAGCACCAGGTCGGAGTCGGCAGCGGCCTCGAGCAGCCGGGGCAGCTGCTCGGGCAGGTGTGAGCCGTCGGCGTCCATCTCGACGACGTAGTCGTAGCCGCGGTCGAGCGCCCAGGCGAAACCCGCAAGATACGCCGCGCCGAGGCCGGCCTTGGCGGTTCGATGCATGACGTGCACTTGATCGTCGGCGCTGCTGAGTCCGTCGGCGATGTCTCCGGTGCCGTCGGGCGAGCCGTCGTCGACGATCAGCACGTCGAATGCCGGCACGCTGGCTCGGACGCGGTCGACGATCAGCTCGATATTGGCGGCCTCGTTATAGGTCGGGATGACGACGACGCCGGGTCCATCGATCGGATCTGCGGTCACCGGACCAGTGTGCCTAAGGATCGGCGACGCCCCAAATACGCGAGCGTCAGCAATGCGATGGCCGCGAGCGTGATGAGCAGCTCGACCCAGAAGCCGAGCCGCACACCCAAGGTGACGCCGTCGGCCAGCGTGACCTGCTCGTCGAGAACCTCGCGGGTCTTCTGATCTGTCTGCACGAGGACCGAGCCGTCGGGCGAGATGATTCCGCTGATGCCATTGGTGGCGGCGACGACCACGGTGCGACCGGTCTCGATCGCCCGGTAGCGCGAGATGGCGAACTGCTGCTCCAGCTGGCCGGTTCCGGTGTAGGTGGCGTTGTTCGTCTGGACGACGAGCATCTGCCCGCCGTCGTCGATGACGTTGCGCACGAGGCCGTCGTAGGCGACCTCGAAGCAAATGACGTCGCCGAGCAGCACCGGCCCGACCTGGAGCACACCGTCGGTCGTGCCGCGGTACATGTCGTGCGGGATCATGCTGAGCCGGCCGATGAACTTCGTCAGGAGCCCACGGAAGGGGATGTACTCGCCGAACGGCACCGGGTGCCGTTTGACGTACTGCTCCCCCGGCCCGGTCTGCGGATCCCAGACGATCCCCATGTTGCGGATGTGGTCGCCCGGCCCGTCGACGATGGCGCCGACAAGGGTAGGAACGCCGATCGCCTTCACCGCGTCGTCGATCTCGCGGTAGGCGCTGGGGTCGGTATAGGGATCGATGTCGGTCGAATTCTCGGGCCAGATGACGAGGTCCGGCTGCGGCCGCTCGCCAGCGTCGACCTGAGCGGCGAAGTCGATCGTCGCCTGGGAGTGGTTGTCGAGCACCACGCGGCGCTCGAGGAACGGGTCGAGGCCCTCGCCGGGCACGTTGCCCTGAACGGCAGCGACTTGTGTCGTCCCGATCGGATGGGCGGCGCCGACGGGGAGCACGAGGCTCACGACCGCCAGCGCCAGCGCGGCGATCATCGGTCGATTGGCGTCGGCCCGGACCCGTCGGCGCTCGACGACGTCGACGATCAACCCCACGATCGCGACAACCGCGAACGCGACGAGCGCTGTGCCGCCGACCCTGCCGTACCGGACCAGCGGCGTGTCGACGAGGCCGAACGCGAGGCGTCCCCAGGGCATGCCGCCGAACGGCACGGTCGAGCGCAGCCACTCGGCCGCGACCCAGGTCGCCGCCAGCGCCCACGGCCACCCTCGGGTGGGGCGCAGCCAGGCCCAGCCGACTCCCATCAGGCCGTAGAAGAGCGCCTCGAGCAGCGCCAGGGCGATCCAGGCGTCGTCGCCGATGATCGTCACCCACCGGACCAGCGGGAGCATGAATCCGAGGCCGAAGACGAGCCCGTGCCAGAACCCAGCGCGCCCGGTCTGCCCACGCATCACCAGCATCAGCCCGGCGATGCCGAGCGGGATCAGGAAGACGAAGTCGTACGGCGGAAATCCGAACGCGACGGCCAGCCCAGACGCAGCGGATAGACCGACGCGAGCGAGGGTCGACGGGGCGGGCATGGAGAGCCGGCGCGGGCGCCCTTCGGCAGGTGTTTCAGCAGATGGATCGGCATCGGGTGCCGGACTCATAGATCGGGTCCGCGATGACATGCGACGAGGCTACCCGTCACAGCGAACGTCTCCGGACACGGCAAGAGCCCGATCCCCTTCGGACCGAGCGACGGGCCACTGGCGGTGGTCCGGGTCGCCCGTTGTCTACTGGCGATCAGGCTCCTTCCGGGTCCACTCCACTCGCGATCTCCGTCAGCCTTTGCAATCCCGCGCCAGCGCTGAGCTTGGATCAAAACCAGTGGACGCGGTCACCGAGAGACTGACGAGTTCGGGCGGCCTGCTCAGTGGACCTGCGGAACACTGCCAACCTTGATCGAGACTGTCAACACGGCGATGACCTGCGCTTTCGGGCAAACGGCGAGGTCATTCGATGGTCACAGTGTGAAACTTTCGATGACCAATTCGTGAACACCCGGCGTGTCGCAGACGGACACGCCGGGTAATCACGGGACGACGACAGTGCCGGTTGCCGTCGTCGCGACGATCGGGTCGGCAAGCACTTCTGCGGCCGACTCGGCGGCTCCTGCGACACCTCGGCAGACGACCCTCGTCTCGAACTCGATCGTCCGCGATCGGCGGCCGACATGGACGACGCGGGCCTCTACCTCAAGCACGTCGCCGGCCCGGACCGGCGCCGTGAACTGGACGTCGCTGTACGACGCGAACAGCCCCTCGTCGCCGTCTGTGCGGATGCAGACCTCGGTGGCGACGGCGCCGAACAGCGCGAGGCTGTAGGCGCCGTCGACCAGGTTGCCGGCGTAGTGGGCGTGCGAGTACGGCACATAGCGGCGATGGACGACGGTCAGCCCCACTCGTGGGTCGATCTGCTCGTCGGTCATGCGGGCAGCCTCTCTGCCCGGGACGTCGCTGCCTTGGCGGCGATCAGGGCGTGCACCAGGTAGCTCGCGACCTCGCCAGGGGTCGTGCCACGGGTGAAGACGCGGTCGACGCCGAGGTCGCCCGCCTGCGCCTCGTCGAACCGCGGCCCGCCGATGACCAGGAGAGGTCGCTTGGCCGTCGGGTAGGCCTCGCGGAACGCCGCCGACATCTCCTTCGTGTTCAGGATGTGCGCGTCGCGCTGGGTGACGACCTGCGAGACGAGCACGGCGTCGGCGCCCTCGTCGCGCGATCGGGCGACGAGTTGCGGGACCGAAACCTGCGCACCGAGGTTGACCACCTTCAGCTCGCGGTAGTACTCGAGGCCCTTCTCGCCCGCGAAGCCTTTGATGTTGAGGATCGCGTCGATGCCCACGGTGTGCGCGTCGGTGCCGATGCATCCGCCCACGACCACCAGGCGTCGCCGCATCGCCTTCTTGACCGTCGAGTTGACCTCCTTGGGGGTCAACAGCGGGTAGTCGCGCTCGAACACCTCGACCTTGTCGAGCTCGACCAAGTGGTTCGACGGGCCATAGACCACGAAGAACGTGAAGTCGGGACCCATCGCCTTCGCGTGCACGACGAGCGCAGGCTCGATGCCCATCTTGTTGGCGAGCTGTGCTGCGGCGCCCTCTGCTCGCTTGTCGTGCGGGATCGGGAGGGTGAAGGACACCTGCACCATGCCGTCGCCCGTCGTGTCGCCGTAGGGCCGCACGACGGATTTGGCGGCTTTGTCGATCTTCGCCTTCGCGGCCTTGCCGTCCTTCATCGCGTTTCACCCGCTTCAAGCAGTTCGCTGGCCGGGTTGTAGTAGTCCCGGGCCTTCTTCGCCACGCCTTCCAGTCCCCTGCCGGCGTCGGCCGGACGCTTCATCAGGCCGAAGGTGCCGTCGGCGATCGCGTCGAGCAGGCCGTTGTCGTGCTCGAGGATCTGGTAGAGCAGCTCGATCGACTCGGCAAGTACCTGTCGGGCCCGCTGGGCGATGAAGCCGTCCGGACGCGGGTTGAAGTCCTCGGAGAGCCGACCTGCGGCGTTGACGACGTACTTGACGTTCTGCACCGCGAGGTCGCGGTCGGAGAGCCACGGCGTCACGACGGCCTCGGTCATCATTCCAACGAGCAGGATGTCCTGGTCCGTCATCGCGCCGGCCAGGTTGAAGAACGCGTCGAGGAGATAGCCGCGGAAGACGTCGCCAGTCATGTGCCGGGTGGGCGGCATCCACTTCAGCGGAGCCTTCGGGAAGAGCTGACGGGCCAGCAGGGCGTGGGCCAGCTCGAGCCGGAAGCTGTCGGGAATCGACGGGTCGATCTCGAATGCGTGCCCGAGCCCGAGCTGCCAGTCCGCGAGACCTGCC
>DATIOH010000171.1:0-7029 GCA_035473375.1 Nocardioidaceae bacterium
CGCCAGACGAGTACGCCGTCCTCAACGCCTGCCGCGCCTGGCGGTTCGTCGCCGACGGCGCGATCGTCTCTAAGGTCAGCGGCGGCGAATGGGCGCTGAGCCACCTCGACGATGACGAGTACGAGCGCACGATCGTCACCGCGCTCGCCCGCCAACGGTCGATCGTCGCGCCCGCGTTCGACGAAGCGTCGGTCCTTCGATTTGTCGAGACGGTGCAGCAGAGAGTCGCCGCGGCACTCGTTTGAGCGACCGACGTGGAGTCCGGTGTCGGCCCGGGAGACTGTCCGCGTGGTCGCGCGGTCACGCTCCGATGTTTCGGTGGCCGCGCCGAATAGTCGGGTGGTTGCATTCGAGACGTGAGCGGAGAGATCTCGGTGCGCCAGATCGTCGTCTTCCTCGTCGGCGGACTGCTGATCGCGGCCGGTGCGTACAGCACGACCCGGGCGCTGCACGGCCTCGCCCCCGTCCAGGTCGCCTTGGGCTTTGTGATGGCGATGGGCGTCGGACTCGTCATCGCCGGGATCGCGCAGTGGCACCGAAAGGTCTACTGCTGAACTGAGTTCGCGCAGCGTCCTCGTCTCGCGGGAGAACAGCACAACCGCCCATCTCCCCGGTAGAGGAGATGGGCGGTCGCTGCTGGTGGAATCGGCTACAGGATGCTGACGCGCACCTCGCAAGACTGACCAGTGTCGTGCTGCGGTCCGCCGTCGCACTTGTCGCGGCCAGATCCGCCGCTCAAGATGTCTCCGCCGCGCGAGCCAGTCAGCTTGTCCCGTCCGCCGTCGCCGCGCACGACGTCGCCGCCGTTGCCGCCGTCGATCTTGTCTTTGCCGTCGCCGCCGGAGACCCAGTCGCCTCCGTCGCCCGTGACGACCGTGTCGTTGCCCGGTCCTGCGAAGACGAGGTCGCCCGAGCCTGCGCCCTTGATCACGTCGTTGCCGCTGTCGCCGCACAGAACGTCCTTGCCGGCTGTGCCGACGATGACGTTGCTGCTGGAGTTGCCAGCCTTGGTGCACAGCGGGGCGACCACGATGTCGTCGACAACCTCTGCGAGGGGCACGGGGACTCCCCCGGCGTCGACGTACGTCAGGACGGCTCGGTCGAACAGCCGCTTGTCTCCATAGCGGACCGTCTGGTTCATGATGTCGTCGGCATTGAAGTTGACGCTCGCTGAGCCGACCTGCACGGCGCCGCGGAAGACATCGAGCCCAAGAGGAGGCAGTGACAGACCCCAGATACACGTGGATCACCAACGTCGGCCCGGGCCGTGCAGCTGTTGCCGCAGACCCCGATGTGATCATGAGCGACATCAGTCTCCCCGCCAAGATCGTGTGTCTGCACGGGCTTGGCGGCCATCCAGACGAGTGGTCCGACATCGTCTCCGGGGTTCTGGCGGACGCTCTGACAAGTAGGTGTGACGGCGCTCGCATCGGAACTGTCGGCTGGAGAACAGAGGCACCCCTTCGCCGCGACGAGAGTGTCGGACATACCTAAGGAGCCACGATGTCCAGAGCACTCGTTTTCTACGCAAGGCAGCGCATGGAGCAGACCCCCGCCGACAAGGTCAGGGTCGTCCGGCCATCCCGACGCTCGTCCGCAGCGGACCTCCTGCCCGGTCGCCCGTCGAGGCGTCTGGCTCGGTTGCTCTCCCGCAACACGTCCTCCTCAAAGCCCCAGACCTCCTCGAAGCCCCAGACCGCGTTGCAGCGTGGCTAATCGCCACGCATGCCGACGGTCCGCGGCGCACGCGGTATGACCCCCGCTGCCCAGAGGTCGTACGACGAAGGTGGCGTAGCAACCTGCTCCTCGCAGCGGCAAGGGTGGACGTGAGTCCCGAACCCGAGACCCACGAGGAGGACACCATGAGGCACACCCGCACCTCTGCTGCAATCGCCACCATGTCTGCCACCGCAGTCGCACTCGTCCTGACCGGAGCAGCGCTGCCCGCCGACGCTGCCCGCGGCGAGGTGATCAAGCAGGGCAACTGCTCAGGCACAGCGGACTGGAAGCTCAAGGCCAAGCCCGACGACGGACGGCTCGAAGTCGAGGGCGAGGTCGACGTCAACCGCAATGGCCAGAGGTGGAACTGGAAGATCGTGCGCAACGGCAACGTCGTCGTGAACGGCACCAGCACCACCCACGCGCCCAGCGGTTCGTTCAGCGTCCAGCGCAGGATCGGCAACCCGGCGGGGACCGATCGCATTGGCTGGCGGGCCACCAACCCCGCGACAGGGCAGACCTGCCAAGGCAGCCTGTCGATCTAGACACGCCGAGCTCGCAGACATCCGACGTCCAGCACGCCATGGCGTGCTGGACGTCGGATCTTGGTGCAAGGGGTCAGCCGCGGAGGGCGTGAGCCTTGAAGAGGTGCCGCAGGTCCTTCTTCATCTGCTTGCCGCCGTTGATGGGGACCTCGGTCGAGTCGCCGTAGGTGCGCTTGCCGAGCGGCATGAACGTCGCGGTGACCGGCTGATAGAGCTGGAACGCCCCATCGCCGATGAAGCAGACGACGCCCGGCGTCATGTCGTTGGCGACCCGCACGACCGAGGCTCCGGACAGCGCGGCCGGCGGCCCGTTGAAGATCTGGGTCGCAGTCTCGGCAAAGTAGATCCGGGTGTAGCCGTTCTGGAACGTGTTGAGGTCGATGACTCCGCAGATCATCGACGCGGCCGTCGCCTGCGGGTCGCTCGGCTCGAGGAATGCCGTCGCGCGCAGGTCAACGTTGTAGAGGCCTGGCTTGACGTCGAGTTGCCAAACGGCGCCGAACTGGAAGATGTCGGCGCGCTGGCCGAGCTTGTAGGTAACGGCCGTTTGACCGTCTGCCGCAGCGGCAGCCGGTTTGCTCGACGAGCCTTGGCTGCTCGCCGCCGTCACGCCGATGAGCAGCACTGCTGCCCCGACGAGAACGGCTGACTTGAACGTGGGGCGCATGTCAGACCTCTCGGGGTTAGTCCATCCCCCGTGAATCGATTGCAGTGAACGTAGAGGCGATCCGGAGCCGGGCGTGGGAGGCACACCGGCGCGTCGGATGCGTATGTCGCCGCGGCTAGACCTGTCGACGCGGCGCATGCCGCGATGCAGTCTGTGGTCCCGCGACGCACGGGCCCGCGCGCGCGTCTGTCGCGGCCAGGATCGCGGCCAGGATCGCGGTCGATGTCGGCGCCAGCCGCTGTGTTTCAATGCCGTCAACGCTGCGATCGAGAGGACGGACACGCCGATGACCGACGCTGACAACGCTGGGCCCGCACCCGTCCCGGCCGACACCGTGGAGCCCGACGCGAAGGTGTCTCGGGCGAGGCGGCTGGCGTTCTCGGCGATGTTGTTCGCCGTCGCGATGACGTTCATCGACCAGACGATCGTGGCCATCGCCACGCCGAGCATCCAGTCCGAGCTGTCCCTCTCGAGATCCGGAACCCAGTGGGTGGTGAACGCCTACCTGCTGGCACTCGCCGCCACGTTTGCCCTCGGCGGACGGCTCGCAGACATCCTCGGACAGCGACGGATGGTGCTGATCGGCATCGTCGGCTTCGCCGTGACATCGGCGCTGTGCGGCGCCACGCCGACCGGCTCTGCCGCAGAGACCTGGATCATCATCTTCCGCGCCCTTCAGGGCGTCAGCGGGGCGATCATGATCCCGGCGGCGCTGGCCGTGGTCGTCGCGATCTTCCCCATCCGCGAGCGCGGCAAGGCGCTCGCGATCTTCTTCGGCGTCAGCGGCGCCATGACCTCCATCGGCCCGATCGCCGGCGGCTACCTCACGCAGTGGACCTGGCGATCGATCTTCTGGATCAACGTGCCTGTGGCGATCGTCGCCCTGGTCCTCACCTTGATGGCCGGCCTCGAGGACAAGCGTCGCCGCGACCCGATCGACATCCCCGGGGCAATCCTGATAGCGGCCGGAATGGGTCTGTCGGTTCTCGGGTTCCAGCAGGCGCAGACCTGGGGATGGGACAACCCCCTCACCTGGCTGTGCATCGTCGGCGGACTGGTCGTGCTCGTTGTCTTCGCCCGCTTCGAGGCACGCAACGCCCATCCGCTGGTTCGGGTGCAGATCTTCCGCGACCGCGCGTTCCTCGTCGACAACGGTGTGCTGTTCTTCTCGATGATCGCGTTCATCCCCGTCTTCTTCTTCGCGAGCGTCTACTCGCAGGTGTCGCTCGGCTACGACGGGAACCAGGCCGGCCTCTACCTCTTCGTCTTCTTCGGAGGGTTCGCACCGGCGTCGCAGATCAGCGGCCGAATGCTCGACAAGGGCGGCGCGAAGCGCCCGATGCTGATCGGCAGCGTCCTGGCCTGCGTCGGGTTCGCCCTCTGGGCGAGCAAGCTCGATGACCTCAGCCTCAGCTCGCAGTGGGTGTACATCGTGATGGCGGGGGCCGGCATCGGCTTCCTGGTCGGCCCGTCCAGCACCGACGCTGTCAACCGCGCGATCAACGCCTCCTACGGCGAGGTCACCGGCATCACCCAGACGGTCCGCAACTACGGCTCGAGCCTCGGCTTCGCGGTGCTCGGGACACTGCTGACCACCCGGCTGTCCAACGAGCTGACGTCGTCGCTCGTCGGCCTCGGGGTGCCGGAGCGCCAGGCCGAGTCGATCGGGCATCGCGCGGCCACCGGGTCGGTCGGCAGCTCATCGTTCTCCAGAGCGCCTGAGTCGATTCGGTCTCAGCTCGAGAAGGCCGTGCAAGTCGACTTCGCCCATGCGACCGCGGCTGTCCTCTACGGCATGGCAATTGCGCTGGGCGTGTGCTTCCTCATCGCCCTTCGCCACCCGGGCGGCAAGGTCGAGGACCACGAAGAGGCGACAGCAAGCGACGGATGAGGACACTCGATCCGGCCGCAGGGGGATGCAGACGGGCAGCCCGCGGGGCTGCCCGTCCGAGCACTTCGGCTACTTGAGCAGCTGAAGCAGGTAGTACACGACTCCGACGCACGTCCCGATGAAGAACACGAGCATGAGTGTCTGGAGCATCAGCACAGCCATCGCCGCATCCCCTTCCCCGCCAAGTGGGGAGATCGTGACAGCGGCACGACCATGTTGGCGCTGCGTTTGACCTGGGAATACGCCGAATCTTCTGCAACTGTCGCTCGGTGCTCTGCGTCCGTTACTGAGAGCCCATGCTGTCGGGGCTCAACCATCCTTGAGGTCACACTTGAGGCCCGGCGCGAGGCTGCGCTCGAGCCGGCGATGCGGCCTGCGCCTGATGCCGGACGACGGCCATCCGCACCCGAATCGGCCGGTTGGGACAACCGCCCGCAAGTCGCTTCATTGCCTGCTTCTCGCGACGGTCGACGCGAAGCGACCACCGTGTCTTGACCGCCGTCCACTCGCGCACATAACGGCAGCGACCGTGGTCTGGAAGCCACTCCGCGATGTCCTGGTCGCCTTTCGACTCGTTGACGTTGTCGGTGACTGCGACGAGCGTGCGCCGATCGCCCAGGTCGTTGGCATACCGCTCGCGGGTCTTCGAGGTCCACGTACGGGCGCCGGAGTCCCATGCCTCCGCCAGGGGGACGAGATGGTCGATGTCAACGTCTGACGCGCGCGTCCACGTCACGGCGTCGTAGTACGAGTACCAACGGCCGGTCTCGATCGAGCAGTCGCCGGTCACCGGCGTCAGCGACTCCTCCGTCAGCACCTCGGCCCGCGTGTCGAGGCAGTCGCCGTCAGCATCGATCCAGAGGTTGAACTTGTCGCGGTCGTACCCCGCCCGCCGCTCGCGTCCGACTGGCAGAGAACGCACGGCCGCACGCAGTCGCAGCCTCACGACGTCGTTGGCCGCCCGGTGCTGGGGACGAAGGTCAGCCGCCGATGTCCGAGCCTCGGCTCCTGCCGACCACGTCGACGCGACACCGACCGCGAGCAGCCCCGCGACTGCGACTCTGACCGCTCTCATCCCGCGCCTCCTCGTCGCGACCGTACCTCGCCGATCGGCCGGCGGTCGCGCGATAACGTGGATACACGGCGCTCGCCGCGCGGGGCGGCCGCGCCGAGCACGGCGGAGAGGAGCCCCGACCATGGCGGTGCCCGGCAAGTCCCAGCCGACGACGACGCCTCCGCCGGAACTCGCCGAGACCGAGCTGTTCGCCGTCGACGCGTACCGCCGTGACTTCGAGGCCGAGGTCGTCGAGGTCGACCCCGACAACGCGCGGGTGCTGTTGTCGCGGACCGCTTTCTTCCCCGGCGGCGGCGGTCAGCCGCATGACATCGGATGGCTCACGATCGGCGGGCAGCGAGTCGACGTCGTGAAGGCTGCGCGCGACGGCGGCCGCGTCTGGCACTGGCTCGAGCCGAGCGGCCCGCTCGACGCGGCAAGTCGTGGCCAGGCCGTCTTCGGCGAGCTCGACTGGACGCGCCGGCACCTCACCATGCGCACGCACACGGCGCTGCATATTCTCTGCGGCGTCATTTGGGCCGAGTACCAGATCCCGGTCACCGGAGGGAACATGGACGTCGGCACAGGTCGGCTCGACTTTCCCTTCGAGGCGATGTCGGCAGAGCTGGGCGAGCGGATGGAGCGGCGGATCAACGACGAGATCGCCGCGTCCCGCGACATCGTGGTCGAGTTCCTCGGCCGCGACCTCGCCGACGAAGACCCCGCGCTCATCCGCACCGCCGCCAACCTCATCCCGCGCTCTATCGACCCGCTGCGGATCATCGACATCGTCGGACTCGACAAGCAGGCCGACGGCGGCACGCACGTGGTGTCGACCGCCGAGGTCGGCCGCGTGCGCGTCACCGGAACGGAGTCGAAGGGCAAGGGCAACAAGCGCATCCGCATCGCGGTCGAGGACGCCGGATGACCGCAGGATGAGGCCCGCGTGACCGAGCCCGCGCGACGGCGCAACCCCTCCGACGGATTCGTGACCTGCTCGCAGGGCCACCGGCACTGGGGGCTGCGTGGCGCAGCCGGGCTGCTGCTCGTCTATCGCGACGACGACGGCCGGATGCTCGTCCTTCTCCAGCACCGCGCGCCGTGGGTGCATCAAGGCGATACGTGGTCGACGCCCGGCGGCGCCCGGCACGTC
>DATIOH010000172.1:0-8490 GCA_035473375.1 Nocardioidaceae bacterium
CGGTCGCGCTCGAGGCCGCGGGCGCGCGGCTGACGCTCGGGTCTGACAGTCACGCCGTTATCGACATGAGCGAGGAGATGCGGGCAGTCGAGCTCAACGAGCGGCTGGTGTCGAACCAGCGCGGTCATTGGCGCAGCGGCGCGCTGATCGAGGCGGCCACGGCCACGGGGCATCAGAGCCTCGGCTTCGGCGACGCCGGCCAGCTCGCTGTCGGCCAGTGGGCTGACCTCGTCACCTTCGCCGCCGACTCCGTCCGCACCGCCGGCTCCGGAGCCGGTGAAGAGTCCGTGGTGTTCGCCGCGACGGCAGCCGACATCACCCATGTCGTCGCCAGCGGACGGTCGATCGACCTCGATCGCACGACGATCGGCGCCCAACTCTCGACGGCGATTGACGCGGTGACGTCGGCATGAGCGGGTCGCTGCTGGTGCACGGCATCGGCGAGCTGACGACGAACGACGCCACCGTGGGCGACGCATCGGCCTCAGCCGACGACGCGATGCTCGGCGTCCGACACGACGCAGCGTTCGTCGTCGAGGACGGCAAGGTGGCCTGGGTTGGCGCCAGCGCCGACGCGCCCGCGGCGGACGCCGACGTCAATCTCGCAGGGGCCGCGGTCATCCCGGGGTTCGTCGACAGCCACGCCCATCTCGTGTTCACCGGCGATCGGTCACAAGAGTTCGCCGCCCGGATGCGCGGTGAGTCGTACTCGGCCGGCGGCATCAAGACGACGGTCGCCGCGACCCGGGCCGCACCGGACGATGTCCTCTCGGCGAACGTCGCGCGCTTGGTCGCCGAGATGGCCGCGCAGGGCACCACGACGGTCGAGATCAAGAGCGGCTACGGGCTGACGGTCGTCGACGAGGCGCGCTCGCTCGCCGTCGCCGCGCAGTTCACCGACGAGACGACCTTCCTCGGCGCGCACGTCGCGCCGCCCGAGTTCGCCGACGATGTCGCCGGCTACGTCGATCTCGTCACCGGGCCCATGCTGGCGGCGGCTCGGCCGCACGCGCGATGGGTCGACGTCTTCTGTGAGCGGGGCGCGTTCGACGCCGATCAGGCTCGGGCCGTGCTTCGAGCCGGAGCAGCAGCCGGACTGCTGCCGCGCATTCACGCGAATCAGCTCGGCCTCGGCCCCGGCGTCGAGGTCGCGGCCGAGGTCGGGGCCGCGTCCGCCGACCACTGCACGTACCTCGACGACGGCGACGTCGACGCCCTCCGCGACGGCGAGGTCGTCGCGACCCTGCTGCCTGCGGTCGAGTTCTCGACGCGATCGCCGTACCCTCCGGCGCGTCGGCTGATCGACGCCGGCGTCACGGTGGCACTGGCGACCGACTGCAACCCGGGGTCGGGTTACTCATCGTCGATGCCGCTCTGCATGGCGCTGGCCGTGCGCGAGATGCGGATGTCTCCAGCCGAGGCGCTCTGGTCGGCGACGGCCGGCGGTGCGCTCGCATTGCGCCGCACCGACGTCGGACGGTTGGCGGTGGGGGCGCAGGCCGACTTCGCGGTCCTTGCCGCTCCGTCGTACCTGCACCTCACCTATCGCCCCGGCGTGCCACTCGTCGCCGCGACGTACAAGCGCGGACGCCTGATCAGTTGACTAGCGTCGGCCTCGGGTCGTCGAGGTCGTCGCGATCGCGATCCTGCTCGCGCACGAGCGGCGACGGCTCGACGCGCAGGACCCGCGCCATCCACTCCGGGAGCCACCAGTTGTAGGCGCCGAAGAGGCTGACCAGCGCCGGCACCAGCAATGCCCGCACGATGGTCGCGTCGATCAGGATGCCGACCCCGAGAGCGGTGCCCATGACCTTGATGTCGGTGCCTGGCGACGACGCGAGAGCCGAGAACGCGAAGAACAGGATCAGCGCCGCCGACGTGACCAGCCGCCCGGTGCGGCCAATCCCGGTGATGACAGCCGCCTTGGTGTCGCCGGTCGCGTCGTACTCCTCGCGCATGCGGGCCAGGATGAACACCTCGTAGTCCATCGAGAGCCCGAACAGGAACGCGAAGATGATGACCGGCTCCCAGAACGCGATCGCCCCGGTCGCGGAGATCCCGAATATCGCCTCCGATCCGTGGCCAAGCTGCCAGAAGAACACGATCGCGCCGAAGACTGCTGCCAGGGACACCAGGTTCAAGATGACGGCCTTGAGCGGCAGCAGCCACGACCGGAACGTCCGGGCCAGCAGCACGAACGTGATCAGGGCGATCAGAGCCATGACGTACGGGAAGCGGTCGTACACAGCGCTGAAGTAGTCGCCGACGGCCGCACCGGCCCCGCCGATCCAGACCTCGCCGCTGACCGACCCCTCGACGGCGTTGCGGACGTCGTCGACGACGCTGATGCTCGAGCTCTCGAGGGTCGCGTCCTGCGGGAACACATCGATCAGCGCGAGGTCGTTGTTTTGAGCGCCGACGACGGCGAACTGGACACCGTCGACCCCAGACGCCGCCTGGACGGCTGCATCGCCCTGATCCGGCGACACGAGCACTTCGATCGGCGTGAGGACGCCGTCGCCGAACCCCGCATTCTCGAGGGTTTGCAGCGTCTCGTAGGCGGGGCCGCTCTTGGCCAGTGAGTCGACGTCGGCCTGCCCGATCTTGAGTTGGGACACCGGCGCGATCAGCAGCGCGAGCAGCACGACCGCCACCCCGGTGGCAGCCCATCGGTGGGCGACGATGCCGCGAGCCCAGGCAGTCCACCCGCGCGAGGCGCGGCCTTCGTGGCGGACGCGCGGCCAGTCGACTCGCGGTCCGATCTTCGACAGCATCGCCGGCAGCAGGGTGAGCACCACGGCGACGCTGACGAGCGGGATGAACATGCCGCCGAAGCCCATGCTGCGCAGGAAGGGGACCGGCACGATGACCAGCGCGATCAGGCTGATCGCCACCGTTACGCCAGAGGCGAATACCGCGTGCCCGGCGGTCTTCATCGCGATCACGACGGCCTCTTCATTGCTATGGCCGTGTTCGCGCTCCTCGCGCCATCGCGACACCAACAGCAGCGAGTAGTCGATCGCTACGCCCAGGCCGATCAAGGCGATCAGGAACTGCACGACGAAACTCACGTCGGTAAACGTCGTCAACCCCAGCACCAGCAAGAAGCAGGTCAGGATCGACACGGCCGCGATCATCATCGGAACCAGGGCGAGGAACGACGCGAACACGAAAATCAAGACCAGCAGGGCGCCCGCCGCGCCGAGGAGCGTCTCGGCTAGAACGCTCGGGCCGTTGGTGTCCTCGCCGCTCGACAAGATGCCGTACGACGTGACTCCCGTCGTGAAGTCGGACTGCTTTTCGACTTGGTCGAGCGATGCCAGGATTTCGTCGCCATAGCCAGCGTCGGGCGCGAACGACGTGGGGATCGGTCCCTGGATCAGGGCGAACGTCGTGCGCCCGTCCTCGGCGATGAAGCTGTCGTCGCCCGTCGTCGCGAAGTCGACAAGACGGGTGTGGACGTTGGGGATCGTGGCGGCATCCTTGAAGATTCCGGCGATCTCGTCCCGGTGTGCGTTGACCGTGTCGCCTTCCGGCACCGTGACGGTGGCGATGTACGAGTCGAACGTGCTGGTGCCGAAGTTCTCGATCATGAGGTTCTCGGCGTCATCGCCCGGCTGTCCTGGCAGCGAGAAGTCCAAGCTCCAGCGGTCGGTCAGCTGACCGGACGCGACGACTCCGGCCACCATCATGACGAGCCAGAAAAGGCTCACGACGATGCGGTGATGCATGACAAGACGAGCCAGTCGCTCCACGGTGACCTCCCAGAAAGGTTCAAGCGTCCTGCGAACGTACGGCGATCCGCTAGTATTAGTCAACCTGGTTAATCATCAACTACCTAACTATTGGCAACCGACGGGTTGCGCGGCAGGCAGGCGGCGAACCAGGTACCAGCTGACTCAGGCACGCTAACGTCGCGCGCCGACAGTCATGGAGTCAACGGAATTACCCGGCTTCAGCCGGCACGGAGGTGGGCATGGGCCAGCGCGGTCAACCCGCCCTCCACGACTACACCGGCTACCTGCTCCGCCGCGCTTTCGTCAAGGCGAGCGGGATCGCCCAGGAGTGCATGCCCGACGACGCCCACGTCCGCGAGGCTGCCGTCCTCGCGATCATCGAGGAGCACGGCGCGCTATCGCAGCGCGAGCTGAGCGACCTCACGCACGTCAACCAGACGCTGATCGTCAAGCTGGTCGACGTCCTTGAGCACAAGGGCTGGGTCCGCCGCGATCGCAGCCCCGCAGACCGCCGCTCGTACGCGCTGGCAATCAGCGCCGCCGGCAAGCACGCGCGGACGGCCCTCGATGCCGACCTCGACCGCGGCGAGGCAGACCTGACGCAGAATCTCACGCGCGACGAGGTCGACGAGCTGCGCACGCTGTTGACCAGGCTGCTCGACGGCGACCAGGCGCTTCTCGTCGCGTCGCTCGCCAACCGCACCGGATACCTGATCGCGCACGCGCACCGCCGCCTCCGTGCGCGCGCAGAGGGAATGCTCGAGCCGCTCGGGCTGCACCCGCGCGACTTCGGTGCCCTGTCGGCTCTCGCCGAGAGCCAGCCGTGCTCGCAGAACGCGCTCGCACTGAGGATGGGCATCACTCCTCCGGCCGCACTGGGATTGGTCGACGAGCTCGAGGCCCGCGGCCTCGTGGCCCGTGCGCGAAAGGCCGGCGACCGCCGCTTCTACGACCTGACCCTCAGCGAGCGCGGCGGCGAGGTGCTCGCGCAGGCCCGCAAGCTGGCCGCCCGAGCTCAGGCGGACATCGTCGAGCACCTGGGGCACGACGGCGACGAGCGGCTGAGGGTGCTGTTGAAGAAGCTGATCGACTAGAACAAGCCAAACTGGAGCCACTTTGCCAGGCGTCTTGCTACCGCGAACGTCCAAGGTCGGCAAAGTGACGCCAGTTTGGGTCGTCGTTTCCGCTAGCAGTGGTGGGCGCTCGGCGGCACGTCCAGCGACGGGTTGCGGTCGAAGAACCCGATCGGCTTGAGGCTGAACGACACCACGTCGACCGGCATCACCGGCCAGTCCTCGGGCCGGGTGATGTGGTGGATGCCGAACACGTACCAGAGCACGACGTCCTCGTCGACCAGTCCGCGGTCGGCCTCCATCCACTGGGGGAGCCCCTGGTCGTGGCTGCTCTGGTTGCAGAACTCGCCGCACGGCCAGCGCTGCTCCTCGTCGAAGCGGGTGACCCACAACGTGTGTCCGATGACCTGCGCTCGCTGGAACACCGGCGACGACTCGTCGACCATCGGCGGAAAGCAGCCGGTCGGCACGATCTTGTACGCGACGGGGGTGCCGAGGCCGTTGAGCTTGCCGTCGTTGACGACCTTCCAGCTGCGCTGAGTGGCCCAGTCGTAGTCGCGCGCCCCCTCGGCCTCGGTGCGGATCGGGGTGCTGCGCTGGACAAGCGCCAGCCCGTACGGGTTGTCGGCGCTGATCGGAAGCGCCTCGGTCTGCGTCTCGTAGACGGTGTTGGCCGTGCCGTCGACCTCCATGTCGAGACGGGCGACGACGAAGTGCTGATGGAACGGCGCGTACGTCCGCTCGTCGACGAGCGTTCCGTACGCGGGTGGCTGATCGTCGACGTGGCTGACGACCATGATTCCGGTGGCGCGGATCTCGGCCTCGATCGTGCCGTCTTGGTAGAAGCGCCAGTAGACGAGGTACTCGTAGTTGGCGACGGTCGCGTGGAACGAGATGACCAGCCGGCGCGACCGTCGCACCTCGGCGCCTGCCTGGTTGTCGACG
This sequence comes from Nocardioidaceae bacterium, assembly GCA_035473375.1. GTDB lineage: Bacteria > Actinomycetota > Actinomycetes > Propionibacteriales > Nocardioidaceae > DATIOH01. Next base: position 5,756 of record DATIOH010000172.1, read on the forward strand.
TGCTTCCACAGCACGGCGTCGTCTTCCTCGTGGATGCAGACGGCGTTCGCGATCGTGTACGGCTCGGCGCGGCTGTCGTGCAGCGTCGCGTCGAGATACCTGATCTCGCCGAGGCAGTCGCAGCCAAGCTCGAGCGACGTCGTCATGAAGCCCAAGCCCCACTCGCCGACGTCGAACGCGGTGCGTCGGTAGTGGTCGTCGCCCGGATCGCGGTAGGGCACGATCATCTCCGCGAACGACAGCCGGTGCGCGATGCTGCGCACGTCGCCGCCGGCATCGGCGTATCCGACCCGGTGCAGCACGAGTCCCTCGCGGTAGTTGAAGCCGATCCGCATCGACCACCCCTGCCAGGCGAGCGCGTTGCCGTCGAGGCTGAACGACGGCCCGTCGGCCTGGACGATGTCGAGCGGCTTCACGTCATCGCGCAGCCGAAGCCCGGGCACCAGGCCGGGCACGTACTCGCCCATCACGTTGGGCTTGGCGACCTCGAAGGTGTCTTCGATGCGGAGCAGTTCCATGGTGTTCATGTCGATCACGAAGTGGAGGCCGTTGACCGGGTTGGCATACGGATTGCCGCCCGGGTGCGATCGGTACCACGTGTCGGTCCAGCCGAGTCTCCGGCCGCGCAGTTCCTCGGGGATCAGCGCGTGGCCGTACGTCCAGGTATCCATCACGACCGTCTCGAGGTCGGTGATCCCGCGCTTGGCGAGAGCTGCGATCACGTCGGGGTGCGCGAGGAGCATCGTCTGCGCCTCGTTCCACTCGTCGACCGTCATGTTGGGCTGCTCGTCCGGCTCGTCGTGCCACGAGACGACGCGGTCGTCGGTCAGCGACACGACGGCCTTGAACGTCAGCTGGTGCTCGCGGTCCCAGCAGACGACCCGCGCCTCGCGAGCGATGTCGGGGCGGCTGTCGTCGCGATTGTCATCGTGGATGCGGACCGCGTCTTTCGGCGGCTCACGCAACTCGATCGAGGCGTACCGCCAGCCGTCGTCGACCCCGCGATCGCGCCCGAGAATCGCTGCGACCTGGCGAATCTCGTCTCCGGTCAACGGGTCGAGCGGGTGACTGGTCGGCTGGTTCATGGGCACACGCTAGCGACGGGCGCGGGCGCAACGGGAGATGAGACGATTTGCCCGCATCTTGCGGTGACGCCCGCGCGCGAGGATGCTGCGCATGTCAGCCCGAATGCGGGCGCCGAGGGAGCCAGGAGACCTGATGGCGACGAAACGTTCCGCTGCGAAGGCCGCTCCGGCCAAGAAGACGACGCCGAAGAAAGCCTCCGCGAAGAAGGCCTCCGCGAAGAAGGCGTCCGCGAAGAAGGCGTCCGCGACGACTGCCCCGGCAGCCAAGGCGACTCCCGCAGCCAGGCGGGCGTCCGGGCGCCGCGTGCTCAACGGCGTTCCCGAGATCCGTCACTTCTTCCGCACCAACACCACCCCGGTCTTCTTCATCGGCGCGACCCCGTTCAACCTCCTGGGCCTCGATCGGTGGGTGCGCAACTTCCACTACGTGTCGTACTACGACGCCTGGGACGGCGGGCACCCGCAGGCATTCACACCGAAGGACAAGCCGTTCGTCGAGTTCAAGAGCGGCGAGGAGATCAACAACTACCTGTTGCGCCACGACGAGGTGCGCGCCTTGATGTCTCGGCACGGCGCGCGGCCAAAGGTCGCCATGGTGTTCTTCGACGAAGAGACCGAACAGATCTGCGACGAGTTCGGATACGACCTCATCCTCCCGCCGGCGCGACTGCGCGAGCGACTCGACTCGAAGATCGTCACGACGCAGCTCGGCAACGAGGCGGGGGCGCCGAGTGTGCCGAACGTCCTGGGCGAGGTCGCCTCATGGCAAGAGCTCCTGACGGCTGCAGCCGGCGGTGGACTCGGCACCGATCTCGTGGTCCAGACGCCGTATGGCGACTCGGGCAAGACCACGTTCTTCATCAGCTCCGAGGCCGACTGGGATCGCCACGCCGACGACATCGTCGGGCAGAACGCCAAGGTGATGAAGCGCATCAACCACCGCGCCGTCGCCGTCGAGGCCGTGCTGACGCGGCACGGCACCGTCGTCGGGCCGTTCATGACAGAGCTGACCGGGCACAGTGAGCTGACGCCGTACAAGGGCGGCTGGTGTGGCAACGAGATGTTCCCGACTGTGCTGACGCCTCGGCACCGCGCGGTCGCGACCAGCCTCGTCCGCAACCTCGGCGAACGGCTCGGAAAGGAGGGCTACCGCGGATTCTTCGAACTCGACGTCCTCGTCGACATCGACGCCGACGAGGTCTACCTCGGCGAGCTCAACCCACGGATCAGCGGGGCGTCGGCGATCACCAACGTGACCGCAGGCGCCTATGCCGACATCCCGCTCTTCCTGTTTCACCTGCTCGAGTTCATGGGTGTCGAGTACGCGCTCGACGTCGAGGAGGTCAACCAGCGCTGGGACGCGCTCGCGTCCGTCGACGTGTGGAGCCAGATGATCATCAAGGAGACCTCCGATGTGGTCGAGCGCATCACCGAGGCTCCGACGACAGGACACTGGACCTTCGACGACGCCGGCGAGCTGACGTTCTGGCGGGCCGCGTTGGACTGGCACCAGCTGCAGAACGAGTCGGACTGCTTCTACCTGCGGATCTACGGCACCGGCGACTTCCGATGGAAGGGCGCCGACCTCGGTGTGCTGGTCACCAAGGGCCGGCTCCAGAGCGAGTCGGTCGACCCTGAGGAGGAGGCGGC
>DATIOH010000173.1:0-4474 GCA_035473375.1 Nocardioidaceae bacterium
CCTTCAGGCGACTGCGGTACTCGCGCTCGAACGCGCGCAGGTCTTCGAGCTCGCGCACCAGGTTGTCCTTGTCGCGCTCGAGCTCGCCGAACAGCTGCTGACGGCGCTGCGACGTCTCGGAGTCGAGCTTCTCGGCGCGGCTCCGCGCATCGGCCTCAAGTCGGTCTGACTTCGTCTTCGCGTCGGTCTCGAGCCGCTCGGACTTCGTCCGGGCCTCGCCGATGATCTTGTCGGCCTCGTTCTGAGCCTCGGCGACGAGCTGGTCGGCGTTCTGAGTCGCGATCTCGAGAAGCCGCGCTGCGGCACTCGACGCCTCGGGAACCGTCGCGACGACCGGCATGGCGGGCACGCCGGCTGGCTCCGGCTCGGGCTCGGGCTCGACTACTGCGACCGGCTCCGGCTCGGGCTGAGGCTCGGGCGTTTGCACGACCGGCGCCGGCGTGGGCGGAGCGGACTGTGCGGCGGAGAGCTTGCTGCGGAGGTCGTCGTTCTCGGCGTGTAGCCGAGTCAACTCGACCTCTACCTCGTCGAGGAACTGGTCCACCTCACCCATGTCGTATCCCTCGCGGAGGCGGACGGGCGTGAACGTCTTCTTGTGTACATCCTCGGGCGTCAACGGCATCAGTTCACCTCGGGTAGTCACAGGGGTCGGTCGTGGTGCTGCACCCACGCTACTCCGTCCGGCCGGATGCGGCGGCCACGACACCGCGCAATCGGCGCCGCGAAGCAGCCGTCAGCCGGCGAGCAGCGTGTTCCGGTTGACCTCGAGCAGCACGTAGCAGATCAACAGAACGAACATCACCGAGAGGTCGATGACCGCGCTGCCGAGCCGGAGTGGAGGAACGAGCCGACGGATGGTGCGGATGGGCGGATCGGTCGCGCTGTAGATGACCTCGAGCACGACCAGGCCGGGGCCATTCGGCCGCCACGTGCGTGCGAACATCTGCACCCACTCGGCGACGAGACGCACCAAGATGAAGATGATGTAGAACCACAGTACGAACTCGACGATCGCACCGGCCAGCACCACGTCGTCGAGCCTACGCGGAAGTGCCGAACAACCGAACTCCGACCTCTCGTGACCGCACTGACTCTGGGCTAACTCTGGTTGAAGAATCCGCCCTCGACGATGCGCTGCTTGTCTTCGGCAGCGACTGAGACGTTCGGCGGCGAGAGCAGGAACACCTTGCTCGTCACCCGCTCGATCGTGCCGCGAGTCGCGAAGACCAGGCCGGCCGAGAAGTCGACGAGCCGCTTGGCATCGGAGTCGTCCATCTCCGACAAGTTCATGATGACGGGCGTGCCCTCGCGGAAGTGCTCGCCGATCGTGCGCGCCTCGTTGTACGTGCGCGGGTGCAGCGTCGTGATCCGAGCCAGCTCGGCGTGCGCGACAGCTCGCGGGCGCCGGCGCTCGTCGAGCGACGCGACTGTCGACCCCGACGTGTCGTCGCGCACGGCGCGAACTGGCCGGTTGGCCGACTCGTCGCGGCCGTCGACCTCATCGTCGTAGTAGTCGTCTTCGTACCGGTCGGTGTCTTCGAGCAGGCCAAGGTAGACCCCGACCTTGCGCATCGCGCCCGCCATGTCGTCGTCGCCTCCACCGGTGTTTGTGTCGAACTCTGCCGAAACCTGGACGACTTGACATTACCTGAGCGGACGCCGCTCTCCGAGGATCGCGCTGCCGACACGCACGTGTGTCGCGCCGGCCGAAATCGCCTCGAGATAGTCGCCGGTCATGCCCGCGGAGATCGCCGTCGCCTCAGGGTGGCCGGCCCGCAGCCGCTGCGAGATCACGGCCAACCGGTCGTACGCCTCAGCGGCGTCGCCGCCGAGCGGGGCCACTCCCATGACGCCGCAGAGCTTGAGTGCCTCGGAGCTGGAGACGGCGTCGGCGACCTCGTCGAGCTCGCTGGCCACGACACCACCACGACCGCGTGCGCTCTGATCAACGGGATCGAGGCTGACCTGCACGAAGCACTCGATGACGCGTCCTCTGCTGTGGGCCCCGGCGTTGAGCCGCTGCGCAAGCCGGACGGAGTCGACGGAGTGGACGACGTCGGCGTACCCGGCGATCCGCGGTGCCTTGTTCGACTGGATCTGACCGATGAAATGCCAGGTGAGGTGCAGTGCGGCGAGCTCCTCGGCCTTCGTCTCCGCCTCGGGATGGCGGTTCTCGCCTATGTCGCGGACGCCGAGGTCGTGCAACGCGCGGATGTCGCTCGCAGGCCAGGTCTTCGTGACGACCACAAGCGTCACGTCGTCGCGGGCGCGGCCGGCCGACGCGGCGGCATCGGCGATCCGGGCGTGGACGGCGGCCAGCCGGACGCGTAGCTGCTCCGCCCGCTCTTCGTCAGCCATCGGCGCCAGCGCGAGTGAAGACGACGATGCCGCCGTGCCGGCCGGCAGCGTCGCGATCGCGGCGATAGGAGTAGAGCTCGGGCGACTCACGCGTGCACCTGCTCGCGTCGATCACGTCGCAGCCGGCCGCTCGCAGCTGGGCAGCGACACCTGCACCGAGATCGAGCGACGGCGTCCCCCAGGTCGTGCATGCGTGGGCCGCAGGGACGCGGGCCGCGACGTCGGCGCGCAGCTGCGGCGGCACTTCATAGCAGCCGCCGCACACATGCGGACCGATCCATCCGGTCACCCTGTCGGCGCCGAGTCCGCGCATTGCCGCGACGGTGGCCGAGACGACCCCTGACGCCATGCCGCCGCGGCCGGCATGGGCGACGCCGACGACGCCGACGTCGGGATCGGCGAGGACGACCGGGACGCAGTCGGCGGCTCGAACGCACAGCGCGACAGCCGGTGTCGTCGACACGAGCGCGTCGCACGTCGGTGGCTCGTCGGTGACGCCGTCGACGATCTGCACGTCGGTTCCGTGCACTTGCCGCATCACGACGAGGTCGACGACGCCGAGCGCTGACGCGACCAAACGCCGGTTCTCGGCACCGTCGGGCCCGCCAAGGTTGAGGCTGTCGAAGGGCGGAACCGACACGCCTCCGTCTCGATCAGTGAAGGCGACGTCGATGACACCTGCGGCGCCGGCGACGCGCTGTCGGGTTGCGAACACTTCGATGGGTGAAGGTGACGACCTGCGGTCGGCCGTGCCCTGTTACTTGAGGAAGTCGGGGACGTCGAGATCGTCGTCGTCGTCATCGAACGGGATGGAGCGCGGCTGTGGCCGAGCCGCGGACTCAGCCTGCTTGGTCGACGCTGGCGCAGACTCGGCCGAGGCCTCGTCGTCGGCTGCTGACGACGCCGGTGCGTCCGGCACAGTGCTGCCGTCAGCGGACGGAGCGGGCGTCGGGGCCGTGTCGCGACGCAGCGCCGGCTGCGACTGGTCGCGTCGCTTCGGCATGCCGCCGTCGAAGCCGGCCGCGATGACCGTCACCCGCACCTCGTCGCCGAGAGCATCGTCGATGACCGCGCCGAAGATGATGTTGGCCTCGGCATGCGCCGCCTGCGAGACCAGGGCAGCCGCTTCGTTGATCTCGAAGAGCCCGAGGTCGGATCCTCCGGAGATCGAGAGCAGCACTCCGTGCGCGCCGTCGATCGATGCCTCGAGGAGCGGGCTCGACACTGCCATCTCGGCAGCCACGACGGCTCGGTCGTCACCGTTCGCGCGCCCGATTCCCATCAGCGCCGAGCCAGCGTTGGACATCACCGACTTGACGTCGGCGAAGTCGAGGTTGATCAGCCCGGGCGTGGTGATGAGGTCGGTGATGCCCGACACGCCCTGCAGCAGCACCTGATCGGCCTGCTTGAACGCGTCGAGAATGCTCACGTTGCGGTCGGTGATCGACAACAGCCGGTCGTTGGGGATCACGATCAGCGTGTCGACCTCGTCGCGAAGCGCGGCGATCCCCTCTTCGGCCTGGTTGGCGCGCCGTCGACCCTCGAACGCGAACGGCCGGGTCACGACCCCGATGGTGAGGGCTCCGAGAGCGCGCGCGATCCGCGCGACGACCGGAGCGCCGCCGGTGCCGGTGCCGCCGCCCTCGCCGGCCGTCACGAACACCATGTCGGCACCCTTGATGACCTCTTCGATTTCCTCGGAGTGGTCCTCGGCTGCCTTCTCGCCGACGTCGGGGTTGGCCCCGGCGCCGAGGCCGCGAGTCAGCTCGCGCCCGATGTCGAGCTTGACGTCGGCGTCGCTCATCAAGAGCGCCTGCGCGTCGGTATTGATGGCGATGAACTCCACGCCACGGAGTCCCACCTCGATCATCCGGTTGACGGCGTTGACGCCACCTCCGCCGATGCCGGCAACCTTGATGACCGCTAGATAGTTCTGCGGTGCTGCCACGACGTATGCCTCTCGGTCGGTTGAACAGATTCAGGTGGGGAAGGCGGCGTGTCGAAACAACTCTTACCCTCAAGTAGAGGGTTATAGTTATGTCAACCTCGCGATGTCGAAGAACGTAGGGGACCCGAGCGCGGGATCGGCGCAGACACGCGGCGCGTCGACATTTCT
>DATIOH010000174.1:0-3890 GCA_035473375.1 Nocardioidaceae bacterium
GGCACCGGCAAGTCCACCCTCCTCAAGATCATGGCGGGGCTGGAGCGGCCCAACAACGGCGACGCGATCCTCGACCCCGGGGCCACGGTCGGCATGCTCCAGCAGGAGCCGCCGCTGACCGAGGGCAGGACGGTCCTCGAGAACGTCGAGGAGGCCGTCGGCGACATCAAGGCCAAGCTCGACCGGTTCAACGAGATCTCCACCGAGCTCGCCGATCCCGACGCCGACTACGACACGCTGCTCGCCGAGATGGGCGACCTGCAGACCGACCTCGACCATGCGGGCGCCTGGGATCTCGACTCGAGGCTCGAGCAGGCGATGGACGCCCTTCGCTGTCCGCCGCCCGACGCTCTCGTCGACCCGCTCAGCGGGGGAGAGCGGCGGCGGGTCGCGGTGTGCAAGCTGCTCCTCCAGCAGCCCGATCTCCTCCTTCTCGACGAGCCGACCAACCACCTCGACGCCGAATCGGTGCTCTGGCTGGAACGCTTCCTCCAGGAATACGCGGGCACAGTCGTCGCCATCACCCACGATCGGTACTTCCTCGACAACGTCGCGCAGTGGATCCTCGAGCTCGACCGCGGCAAGGCGCACCCGTACGAGGGCAACTACTCCACCTACCTTGAGACGAAGAAGGAGCGCCTCGTCGTCGAGGGCCGCAAGGACGCCAAGCGGCAGCGCATCCTCGAGCGCGAGCTCGAGTGGGTGCGGTCCAACCCGAAGGCGCGGCAGGCGAAGTCAAAGTCACGTCTCGCCCGCTACGAGGAGCTGGCAGCCGAGGCCGAGCGCGGCCGCAAGGTCGACCTACAGGAGATCAACATCCCGCCAGGCCCGCGGCTCGGCGATGTCGTGCTTCAAGCGAACGGCCTTGCAAAGGGATTCGACGACCGGCCGCTGATGCACGACGTGTCGTTCAGCCTGCCCAGGGCCGGCATCGTCGGCGTCGTCGGTCCCAACGGCGTCGGCAAGACGACGCTGTTCCGGATGATCACCGGCGAGGAGAAGCCCGATTCCGGAGAGCTCAAGATCGGGCCGACGGTCAAGGTCTCCTACGTCGACCAGTCACGCGCCGGCCTCGACCCGAAGAAGAACGTGTGGGAGGTCGTCTCCGACGGGCTCGACCACATCAAGGTGGCCAACTTCGAGATGCCGAGCCGCGCCTACATCGCCTCGTTCGGCTTCAAAGGACCCGACCAGCAGAAGGCAGCGGGCGTGCTGAGCGGTGGCGAGCGCAACCGCCTCAACCTCGCCCTCACCCTCAAGATGGGCGGCAACCTGCTGCTGCTCGACGAGCCGACCAACGACCTCGACGTCGAGACGCTCCAGTCGCTCGAGGATGCCCTCCTCGACTTCCCCGGCTGCGCCGTCGTCGTCTCCCACGACCGCTGGTTCCTCGACCGGGTCGCCACGCACATCCTCGCGTGGGAGGGCGACGCCGACGATCCTGGTGCATGGTTCTGGTTCGAGGGCAACTTCGCCGACTACGAGGCCAACAAGATCGCCCGCCTTGGCGACGAAGCCGCCCGTCCGCACGCCGTGACGTATCGGCGGCTTACCCGCGACTAATCCGCGCGAGCGGTCAGGTAATCCGCGCGAGCGGTCAGGTTGTCGGCGCCAGAGGTCGGAACTAGTGCGTGCTACGCCGGTTGCAGTGCGTCGCTCGCGCCTGGGTGCGGAAGCTTCGGCGACAAGATCGGGTCGGGAGCCCCGGTCTCGAGAGTGTCGGCGACGGCGGCGAATGCCCGGCCCACAGACCTGAGGTCGTCGTCGTCGACCACGTCGATCAAGGCTGCACGCACGGAGGCGACATGGTCGTGTGACGCGTTCTCGAGCCTGGTGAAGCCGACTTCGGTCAAGATGGCGAGAACGCCGCGGCCATCGGACTCGCACTGGCGCCGGACCACGAGGCCCGCGCGCTCGAGTCGGGCGACCGTGTGGGTGATCCGACTCCGTGAGTTCTTGACCGCGTCGGCGATCTCCGCCATCCGAAGCTGTCGGTCGGGAGACTCCGACAGTCGGACCAGAATCTCGTACTCGGGAAGCGATAGATCGTGCTTCTCACGCAGGTCGCGGTCGAGTCGTTCCATCAGGAGCGTCGTGCCCAGCAGGTACGATCGCCATGCACGCTGCTGATCGCCGGTCAGCCATGTTGCCATGCCTCCAGAGTATCGAACATAGTTTCGATTTCAACTTCTTTAGGCAAACTTTTGACCGCTCGCGCGGATTGCCTGACCGCTCGCGCGGATTGCCTGACCGCTCGCGCGGGGTTAGCCCAGGTGCTCGAGGATCATGGCCATGCCCTGGCCTCCGCCGACGCACAAGGCGATGAGCCCAATCGACTTGTCGTGCCAGTCGAGTGAGTTGAGCATCGTGGTCTGGAGGCGGGCTCCGGTCATGCCGAAGGGGTGTCCGACGGCGATGGCCCCTCCGTTGACGTTCAGCTTGTCGATGTCGATACCGAGGTCTTGATACGACGGAACAACCTGGGCTGCGAACGCCTCGTTGATCTCGACGAGGTCGACGTCGTCGATCGTCATGCCCGCACGCCCCAGTGCTTGGCGGGCCGCCTCGACCGGGCCGAGGCCCATGATCTCCGGCGACAGCCCCGTGACGCCGGTCGCGACGATGCGGGCAAGCGGGCGGAGTCCGAGGTCGCGCGCCTTCGCGTCCGACATGATCACGACCGCTGCCGCGCCGTCGTTAAGCGGGCAGCAGTTGCCGGCGGTCACAAGCCCGTTCGGCCGGAACACCGGCTTGAGAGACGCGACGGCCTCATAGGTGACGCCGGCGCGGGGCCCGTCGTCGGCCGACACGACCGTGCCGTCGGGCAGCGTGTACGGGACGATCTCGCGGGCCCAGAAGCCGTCGGCGATCGCCTTCTCGGCGAGATTCTGGCTCCGCACCCCGAACTCGTCGAGCTCGCGTCGGCTGATTCCGCGCGACTGTGCGAGGTTCTCCGCCGTCTGGCCCATGGGCATGTAGATGTCGGGAAGCAACTCGTCCGCGCGCGGATCGTGCCACTCGCCGTCGGTCTCGGCCCGGACCCGAGTGCGGTCCATCGCGTCGGCGAAGCGGGGATTCCGCGTCTCCGGCCACGTGTCGGAGTTGCCGGCGGCAAAACGCGAGACGGTTTCGACTCCGGCAGACACGAACACGTCTCCCTCGCCGGCCTTGATCGCGTGGAAGGCCATCCGCGACGTCTGAACGCTCGACGCGCAGTAACGGGTGAGCGTCGTGCCGGGCAGATTGTCGTGGCCCAACAGGATCGCGACGACCCGTGCCATGTTGAAGCCCTGCTCGCCTCCCGGAAGGCCGCAGCCAAGCATCAGGTCGTCGATGTCGGACGGGTCGAGCTCGGGAATCTTCGCCAACGCGACCGCGACCATCGCCGCTGCCAGGTCGTCGGGCCGAGCATCCTTGAGCGATCCTTTGACCGCTCGGCCGATGGGCGAGCGAGCGGTCGCGACGATCACCGCTTCGGGCACCTGAACACCTCCGGTGTGGTCGTGGCGGGCTGCCGCATCGAGCCTACTGGTTGGTAGTCGGCGGCCGCCGCGCCGTCGATCGCGTGCGCTGCGAAGATGAGGTGTGTCCCGCCACGTCTTTCACCTGAAGCCCCGCTGGTCCGACCTCGACGCGTATGCACACGTCAACAACGTCACCTGGCTCGAGTATCTGCAGGAGGCGCGCGTCGACATGCTCTTCGTTCACGCGCCCGCGCAGGGTGCCGAGGGCCTTGCCGAGGGCGTGCTCGTCGTCCGCGCGGCCGACTTCCTGGTCAACACCCCCGACGACGAGCCGCCGACTCGACCCACCCTCGACCTCGCCCCTCACTCCTGAAACTTGCCGAGAATCTCGCGCTCGAGGTCGGTCAGCCTGCGCGGGCGTCCCGT
>DATIOH010000175.1:0-4849 GCA_035473375.1 Nocardioidaceae bacterium
TGCGATTCACCTGATCAGAGCGGCAATCCCGCCCGATCGACGGACGGAACCGGCGGCGGTTAGTGAGAGTCTCATCAGTAGAAGCAGGAGGAGTCGAATCCAAACGACAGCTCCGCAGCGAATCACTGACAGCCAGTCATTGGCAACGAGTCACGGAGGGGGTGGAGGTATGACCATCAGCATGAACGGCCCGGTCCACACGTCGAGCGCCGCCGTCGCCGCCTGCACGGCCGCCGCTGCCCACCGCCGCGACCACCGGCACGAGTCGCAGCAGGAGTGCCATCCCCACGACGTCGAGGTGGTCCACCTTGGCCAGCTCGCCCTCGCGGTGTGCCACGACTGCGCGACCGACTCGGGCTTCGTTCCGGGGCGCGAGGCCGAGGCGATCTCATCGATCCACCGCCAGTCGACCCTGACGGCGACCGTCCCGCTGAACCAGCCCGACGCAGCGTAGGCCGGGGCGCGCGGGTCTGCTAGACCCCTGAACTGGCCCTCTGAGCAGGCCTTGTGGAGCGTCGTCCCGAGCCAACATTCGATTAACACTCGCCGTGCGCCGCTGTGTATCCTTCTGCGGTTGCTTGCGCCCCTTTAGCTCAGTCGGCAGAGCGTCTCCATGGTAAGGAGAAGGTCTACGGTTCGATTCCGTAAAGGGGCTCTGGGCTCGGAGCACTTGCCCGGCTGCAGTCGATGAGCCGGTGGGGAGCCGAGGGTCCGCGGCGGGGTAGCTCAGGTGGTCAGAGCACACGGCTCATAATCGTGGTGTCGCGGGTTCAAGTCCCGCCCCCGCTACCGGGTTCACCAGCAGCACCGTAAAGCACTGGCACAGCGCACAGGATCGACGAAGAAGAGGCAGCCCCGTGGCGAGCAAGAGCACAGACATCCGCCCCAAGATCACTCTGGCGTGCACTGAGTGCAAGGAGCGCAACTACATCACCCGCAAGAACCGGCGCAACGACCCCGACCGGATGGAGCTCAAGAAGTACTGTCCGCGCTGTCGCTGCCACCAGCCGCACCGCGAGACCCGCTGACCGGCTGCGACCCGACGGGCCTACGGGCCCCGACGCTCGCAACCGGCTCGATCAACGAGTCGTTCTGGCCCGCCCTGCCGACACCGGCACGGGCGGGCCGTTCCATGTCCGCGATAGCGTCGGGCCATGCCGCTAGACCCAGGGCTGGCCGGGCGGACGTTCGCTCCGACCCCGCCGTACACCGTCAGCCGCGAGAAGATCGCCGAGTTCAACACCGCGACCGGCGCAGAGCCGATCGGCGACGGCTCCACCGCGCCCCTCACCTTTCCGATCGTCGTCGCCTTCGGCGCGATGACGCAGCTGATGACCGACCCGGAGGTCGGGGTCGAGCTGCACAACATCGTCCACGGCGACCAGCGATTCGAGCAGAAGCGACCGATCCGAGCCGGCGACGAGCTCGTCGGCTCCATCACGATCGACACCCTGCGCAATGCCGCCGGCATGGACATGATCGGCACCCGCACGGAGATCTCGACGGTCGCCGGCGAGCATGTGGCGACGGCCTACGCGACCCTCGTCCACCGCGGGGGCCCAGCGTGAACTTGACTGCAGGCGACAGCCTCGAGCCGCGCTCGTATCCCGTCCGGCGGTCAGACCTGATCCGGTACGCCGGCGCATCCGGCGACTTCAACCCGATCCATTGGAGCGATCGGGTCGCGACGTCGGTTCAGCTGCCCGGCGTGATCGCCCACGGCATGTACACCCTGGCGTTGGTCGCCCGCGCGGTCACCGACTGGGCGGACGGCGACGTCGCGGCCGTCGAGTCGTTCGGCGCGCGTTTCACCCGGCCGGTGGTCGTCCCTGACGACGACGAGGGAGCCCTGGTCGAGGTGGCGGGGACGGTCAAGTCGGTCGACGACGGGCGCGCGACCATCGAGGTCACGGTGACGAGCGGTGGGCAGAAGGTGCTTGGGCAGTGCCGAGCGGTCGTGCGGTGCTGACGACGACCGGACGTCGCTTGAGCGAGCTCACCACACTGCGCGTCGGCGGTCCGGCCGGGGCGTACGCCGAGGCGACCTCGCGTGCCGACCTCTACGACGCGGTCGCCGCCGCCGACGCGACTCGGCAGCCGGTGCTTGTGCTCGGCGGCGGGAGCAATGTCGTCGTCTCCGACGAAGGCATCCCTGGCCTGGTCGTCCGAGTCGCCACCCGTGGGGTGATCGAGGGCGGCGACTCCTGCGGCGGAGCCGAGGTCGTCGTCGAGGCCGGCGAGGACTGGGATGCGCTGGTCGCTCGCGCGATCGAGGCCGAGTGGATCGGCGTCGAAGCCCTGTCTGGGATTCCCGGCACCGTCGGCGCCGTGCCGATCCAGAACGTCGGCGCGTACGGCCAAGAGGTCTCCGAGACAATCGCCCAGGTGCAGGTCTACGACCGAGTCGACCGACGCATCCGCACGATGGCCGCCGCCGAGTGCGGGTTCGGCTACCGCACGAGCGTGTTCAAGCAGACGCCGGGGCGATACGTCGTCGGAGCCGTCACATTCCAGTTCAAGCTTGGCGACCTGGGCGCCCCGGTGCAGTACGCCGAACTGGCCCGCTCGCTCGACCTCGACGTCGGCGAACGCGCACCGGCGAGAAAGGTGCGCGAGGCGGTCCTCGCCTTGCGCACGCGCAAAGGGATGGTGCTCGACCCCGCCGATCACGACACGTGGAGCGCCGGATCCTTCTTCACGAACCCTTTCGTCGAGCCGTCGGCGCTGCCCGACGGTGCCCCGGCCTTCCCGCAGCCCGACGGCACGGTCAAGACGAGTGCGGCCTGGCTGATCGAGCGGTCCGGGTTCGCTCGCGGCCACGGCGACGGACCGGTGCGGTTGTCGACGAAGCACACGCTGGCGCTGACCAACCGCGGCGGCGCGACAACAGACGAGCTGTTGTCGCTTGCTCGCGAGATCCGCGCCGGCGTGCTCGACACGTTTGGAATCACGCTCGAGCCCGAGCCGACCCTGATTGGCTGCTCGATCTAGCAGTTGGCCATGCACGGGAGATCCACGGTGCCGAGGCAGACGACTACCAGCGTGCTGCATCTGCGGGGGGCGGCGTCGGGTCGGGCACCAGGGCCGAGAGATCGTGCTCCCACCGGACGGTCGCGCCGTCGGGCGAGCGGCGCTGCAGGCGCCCGTCCTCGGTCGCGATGAGGAGGTCGCCGCCGGGCGACCAGTCCGCCCACCAGACGCCGTCGAGCCCGCGCCGTCCCGAGCCGCCGTCGAGCGCGTACGCGGGAGGCGAGAACCGTTCCGGCTCGAGAGCACGATGCGCGGCATACCAACCGCTGACCCTGAGAGCGTGGCCGGGCTCGGTCGGGCTCGGCTTCTCTAGCGCGACCTGTCGGTGCTCATCCCACATGTCGTCTGCCCGTCGCGGCGGGGTGTCAGCGGTCTCGGTCCATCCACGTCGCCGTTCGACGGCGAACGTGCCCGGGCGGATATGCGCAAGGCCGTACTTCTCGCGGCACGGTCCGGCGTCGCCGACATCGGGGTCTCCCCACTCCCAAACACTGCGGTCGGAGACGAAATGCGCGCCGCGCGTCCAGGTGCTTCCGACGCCCCAGGCGGCGAGAGCGGTCAGCCACGGCAGCCGCGACATGGCGAGGTATGCATTCGACGCTGGCCAGTCGGCGTGCTTCTTCAGCGTGAAGTAGCAGAAGATCCGCCCGTCGGGCGAGAGGTCGCAGCGCTGCGGATAGATCACGCCGTGGAGCCAGGAGCCCGGCTCGTACGAGTCGCGCTAGTAGTTCCAACGGCCGACGTTGCACCACTCACTCGGGCCGCGTCGAATGACAGCGACGACAGGCGCGGCGGCTGCAGGGATGCAGAAGATGCGCGGCCCGGTCATCGGTCCACGACTGGATCTTGTCGCAGCCAGCGATCGATGTCTGTGCTCACGCGCAGTTTGACGTCGGGTGGCGCGGTCGAGGCGTCGATCGACATTCGGGCGAGAGTGGCCAGCTCCTCGTCGGTGAACCGGTGGGACGACCGAGCGGCCTCGTACTGGTCGAGCAGACGCGAGCCGAACAGCAGCGGGTCGTCGGCGCCGACGGCGACCCGGGCGCCGGCGTCGAACAGCATCCGCAGCGGTACCGACGCGAGATCGGGATAGACCCCGAGTGCGACATTCGATCGCGGGCAGACCTCGAGCGGGATGCCCGCGTCGACGATGCGGGCCACGAGTCTCGGGTCCTCGGCGGACCGGACACCGTGTCCGAGCCGATCGGGCTGCAGCTCTCGCAGGGTCGACCACACGCTCTCGGCTCCGAGCAGCTCTCCGCTGTGCGGCGCGGCGATTAGGCCCGCGCGGCGGGCGATCTCGAAGGCCTTGCCGAACGCATGCGGCTCGCCGCGGCGCTCGTCATTCGACAACCCGAACCCGACCACGCCGCGGCCGGCGTACTGCGCGGCGAGCCGTGCCAGCGTTCGGGCGTCCATCGGATGTCGAGTGCGATTCGCGGCGACCACCAGCTGCACCTCGACGCCGGTGGCACGCGTGGCGTCCGCGGCGGCGTCGATCGCGAGTTCGAGAAACGCCGTGATACCCCCGAAATGCTGGCCGTATCCACTGGGGTCGACCTGGATCTCGAGCCAGCGCGACCCCTCGGCGGCGTCGTCCTCGGCCGCCTCGGTGACCAGTCGGCGGACCGCCGCCTCGTTGTCGACGACCGATCGCGCGACGTCGTAGAGGCGCTGGAAGCGGAACCAGCCCTTCTCGTCGGCAGCCGACAGGTCTGGAGGCCAGTGGTCGGTCAGGGCGTCGGGCAAGAAGACCCCCTGCTCCTTCGCCAGCTCGAGCACTGTGGTGTGCCGCATCGAGCCGGTGAAGTGCAGATGC
>DATIOH010000176.1:0-4026 GCA_035473375.1 Nocardioidaceae bacterium
CCGCTCTGGGTCGGCAGCGGTGATGCGGCGATGGTCGACATGAGGCTGTCGATCGTCTGCTTGCCCGCCGCGACCGAGTCGCCGAGCGGACAGTTGCCCTTGGAGATGCAGTCTTCGAGGTAGGCGGTAAGCGCCGTCTCGAACCCCTTGGTCTGCAGGATCTCGCTCTTCAGCGGCGACGCCTCAGGATCGACCGCGCCGTCGAGCACCATGCGCCCGACCTTGTCGGGGAAGAGGCCGGCGTAGGTCGCGCCGATGTAGGTGCCATAGGAGAAGCCGAAGTAGTGCAGTTTGTCGTCGCCGACGAGCGCGCGCATGACGTCGAGGTCGCGGGCGACGTCGACAGTCGAGACATGGTCGAGGAGCGGGCCGGACCGCTGCTCGCAGCCCTGGACGTAATGCGTCCAGCCGTCTTCGACCTCTTTGATCTCGGCCGGTGTCTCAGGCGACGGATTGGCGGCGACGAAGGCGTCGAGGTCAGCGTCGCTCAAGCAGTCGAGCGGCGTGCTTCTCCCGACGCCGCGCGGGTCGAATCCGACGACGTCGTAGTGCGAGGTGAGCTCATAGTCGAGGGGGTTGGATGTGGTGAACTCGACCCCTGAGCCGCCCGGGCCGCCCGGGTTGATGAACAGCGTGCCGATCGTCGACGAGCCGGTCGACGCCAGCCTGGCCATCTCGACGGTGATCGCCTGGCCGTTGGGGTCGGAGTAGTCGAGCGGCACCCACACGCGGGCGCACTCGCCTTGCTGACAAGGCTTCCACTCGACCCGCTGGTTGTAGAACCGCTGCAGCCCCTTGCCGGCCGGCCCAGGGCCGAACCCGTCAGGCAGACCGCCCGATGCGCTCGTGGACGGAGTGGTGGTGGACGTCGATCTGGTGCTCGTCGGCGTCGTCGGCCCGCCGCCCTCCGTGTCAGACCCTCCGCTGCACGCCGCCACTGCTAGCAGCGCGCCCACGGCGGCCGAGGCGACGGCAGCGCGTCGTCGTCGAGACGGCCGATTGGGCATCGTGTCATTCCTCTGGACGGGTGCGGGATCGTGGATGGCGCAAGCGAGAGTGAGCTGCCGCGCAGACTGAAGCAAACCACACGAAGTCGGCCGTTGAGCGGCGATTGGGAGGCGTTGTGGACGAACGTCGGAGCACGCCGCTCACGCCTGAGGCACGCCTCGCAGCGAGATCATCAGCGACTCGAGGGCCAGCGTCGGTGCGACCTCGCCTTCGAGCGACTCGCGGGTTGCGAAGATCGCCGCGAGCCGTGCCGCGATTGTCTCGCCGTCGGTATTGCGCGCGATCGAGCTGATCTCGGGCCGGAGCTCCTCGTTGACGAGGGCCGTCGAAGCCCCCATCTGGACGGCGAGGACATCGCGGTAGAACGACGCGATATCGAGCAGGTAGCGGTCGATCGCATCGCGCATGAAGCGCTTCACGCGCTGCTTCTGTGCACGCTGCAGCTCCTTCTGGGCCGGGGCGAAGCCGGTGGCGCGAACTCCTCGCGAGCCGACGCCGTACGCGGCTTCGAGGTCGGCGAGCTCACGCGCGTCGAGCGTCTCGGCGCGCGGGGCCGCCTCTGCGGTCGCGGCCTCGATCAGGCCAGCCGCGGTCGTCACGCACGACCCGAGGTCGCTCAACTGGGTCGGCACCCGCAGCACCTCACGCCGTCGGTTGCGGGTGTCGTCGTCGAGCGCCAGCGCGCGGGCCCGGCCGATGTGGCCTTGCGACGCCCGCGCGGCGAAGACGGCCACCGACTCGGGCACGCCGTCGCGGGCAATGAGGTGCTCGGCGACCGCCTGCGTCGACGGCGTCCGCAAGACCAGCGAGCGGCACCGCGAGCGGATCGTCGGGACGACGTCTTCGGCCGTCGGCGCGCACAGCAGCCACACCGTCCGCGGCGGCGGCTCCTCGATGCTCTTGAGCAGCGCATCGGCGGAGCGGTCGTTGAGTCGGTCGGCGTCTTCGATGACCACCACCTGCCAGCGTCGACCCGCAGGGGCGAGTGCCGCGAGGCGGACGATCTCGCGGATGTCGTCGACCCGGTGTTGCGACTGATCGGTGACGACGTGGGTGACGTCGGCGTGCGAGCCAGCGAGGGCGGTGCGGCAGGCCAGGCACTCGCCGCAGCCGCCATCGTCGCAGAGCAGCGCGGCGGCGAACGCCTTGGCCGCGTTCGATCGCCCCGAGCCCGGGGGGCCGGTGAACAGCCAGGCGTGCGTCATGCCCGCAGCACGGTTTCCTCGCAACGCCTCGTCGGCAGCGGCGACGGAGTCTTTGAGGGTCGCGATCAGCGGACCCTGCCCGACGAGGTCATCCCACACCGTCACCGGTCGACGGCTCCCAGGTGTCGAGACGCGAGCGGCAGGCTCGCGACCAGACGGTCGCGGACTTTGGCGGCGATCACGTCGGAGTCGAGCCGTCCGTCGACCACGAGGTAGTGGTCGGGGTCGGCCTTCGCCAGCGCGAGGAACGAGTCGCGGACTCGGTCGTGGAACGCGTGCGACTCGGCCTCGATGCGGTCTTGGGTGTCGAAGCGGCCGAGCCCCAGCCCGGGGGCGACGTCGAGCACCACGGTGAGGTGCGGGCGCAGATCGCCGGTGGCCCATCGGGCCGTGCGCTCGACATCGTCGCCGAGGTCGCGGCCGACGCCTTGGTAGGCGAGCATCGAGTCGACGTAGCGGTCGGTGATGACGACTGCGCCGCGGGCCAGCGCGGGGCGCACGACCTTCTCGACGTGCTCGGCCTTGTCGGCGGCGTAGAGCAACGCCTCGGCACGATGGTCGAGGGCCCCGGTCGACGGGTCGAGCAGGATCTGCCGCAGCTTGGCCCCGACGTCAGAGGCGCCGGGCTGGTGCGTGAGCAGCACGTCGTATCCCTGCGCCCGCAGCCACTCGTCGAGCAGCCTCGCCTGCGTCGACTTGCCGGCCCCCTCGCCGCCCTCGAACGCGACGAAGACGCCATGGTCGGCGTAGACGGCGTTGTCGGGCATCAGGGACTTCCTCAGCTCGGTGCGCAGCCGCACTCCGGGTCGGTCGTTCATCTGATGGTAGGAGACGACGCCGACGAGGAGCAGGGCGAGCCCCGCGCCGAACATGGTGATCGCGGCACCGTTGTAGTCGAGCACCGCATCGTCGTTGATGCGCCAGCGGTGCGTGCCGATCAGACCGGCGACGAACGGCGCCGCCGCGAGCACCAGGGCAAGGCTGACGCGCACGACGGTCTGGACGAACGCAAACGTGCGGCCGCGCAGCGAGTCCTCGACCTCGAGCCCGAGCAGCGTGTAGCCGATGATCCATGCGGTGCCGGCGAGGAAGCCCATCGCGACGGTCAGGAACATGACGACGACCAGGTTGGCGATCGCGGCGATCAGGCAGAGGACGATCCCGGCGCAGGCGAGTGCGACGCCGAACAACCGCGGGCGCGACATCGCCCGCAGGAATCGCCCACCCTTCCACATGCCGAGAGCCAGACCCGTGAAGACGGCCGCGAACAGCAGGCCGTACCCAGGGTCGCCGCCGCCGAGGTCTTGGACATACAGGCGGCCGAGCCCGATCACGACCCCGCCGGACGCGAAGGCGCCCGCGACGCCGATCACGAGACCGCGGATCAGCGGCGTGTGCGCGACGTACGCCCAGCCCTCATGGATCACCGCGAAGACGCCCTGGCGGTCGGCCTCGGGAATCGCCGAGCCGCGCGGGATCTCGTGAAGCGTCGCGATCACCAGTCCCGACACGATGAACGACGCGGCGTTGATATAGAGCGCGGGCGTCACCGGGTTGTTGGGCCAGCCGAACGACGAGTTCGCGCCCTTGCTCAGCAGGGCGAGGAGCATGAAGATCAGTGCTGCCGGCAGCGCGGATCCGTACGTCGTCGCGATCGAGATCCGGTTGGCGGCCTCGAGCTGTTCGCGTGGCACGAGGTTGGGAACGGTCGCGTCCTTTGCCGGCAGCCAGACGAGACTGATTGCCTCGATGATCACCGTCGCGATCAACACCCAGGTCAACGTGCCGACGATCGGGATCGTCACGAAGACTG
>DATIOH010000177.1:0-5294 GCA_035473375.1 Nocardioidaceae bacterium
GCCCAGTGCGGCCCATGCCCGCTTCGCCAGACTGCGCAGGCCTGGTCGCCGACGAACGTCACCGTGAATCGGTCGCCTCTCACGTCACCGATGTCGATGTAGCGGCGCAGGACACTCGGCGAGCTCTCGACGAGGTTGTGAACGGCCAGGCGGTGCGCCTGCTCGGCGCTTCTCCCGGGCAGGGCCTTGGCGATCGCGAGCGCGAGGCGGGTGTCGGTCCGCCAGGGATGGTCGGGTGGGACGTCGAGCATCTTGGGCACGGTCGTCCGGTCGTGGTCGGCCCACGCGCTCGGGCTGGGCATGAGTGCGATTGCGGCCGCGGCTGCGGCGACGCAACTGAGCGCGGCGCGCACAACAGCGCGCCGCGGTGGGGAAGTAAGCAAGGACTCTCCTGGCGTCTCGTTGCCGTGGTCGTGGCGACACCCATTGTGCGGGACGGTTGCAGTGCCTCGTCGCCGACGCGCGCGAGGCGCGTTGCTTGACCGGTCTATCGCGGACCGTCACCCTCGACGCATGGGTGTCGCGATCACCGTGGTCGATCCGTTCGGCGCGGTCATCGGAGGCGAGGTCAATCACCTCGCCGCTCCGCTGTGGACGCCCTGGCCGGTGCCGTTCGGATGGACGTTCGCCGGTTTCGGCTACACCGGGCCGGGGTCGCGCGAGTCGACGGCCACTGTCGCGAGCTGGATGGGCGAGGACCCGTTCGGCGACCCGACCGAGATTCTCTTCGTCTGCGAGGAGGCGGGCACCGGGATCGGCAGTCAGTTCGCCGGCCTCGACACGAACTATCCGCCGGTGTCGGTCGGCCAGGGCGCCCCGCACGCGAAGTTCGGGGTCGAGGGGCGGCCAGTCCCGCTGTGGTCCGTCGAGGGCGCGAGCGACCGCGCGGTCTACGCAGGCGAGGCGGCGGGTCGCTGGCTGTGGGTCATCGTCCACCCGGCCGAGGCGAGCGCGATCGTCGTGCAGCCGCTGACACTCGTCGACGCGAGGCTGCTCGGAGCGGAGCTCACCGTGCTGCCTGTGGGCGAGCTGTCGCCGCGGCTCGTCTTGGAGTGAGCGCGCTTACGGACGACAGCGGGTTCGCCGCGCGGCAGTAGTGTGGCGCGCGTGCGGATCGACCTCCATGTTCACTCGACCGCATCGGACGGCACGCTCACTCCGACGCAGGTGATCGAGCACGCCGCCGCGCAGGGCGTCGACGTCGTCGGACTCACCGACCACGACTCGCCCGCCGGCTGGGCCGAGGGCGTCGAGGCCGCGCGCGACCTCGACGTGATGCTCGTTCCCGGCATGGAGGTGTCGACCAAGTTGGGCCGCGCCGGCGTGCATGTGCTGGCCTATCTGCCCGATCCTGCGTTTCCACCGCTTGCGGCCGAGCTCGACCGCATCATCGCCGGTCGCGAGGGCAGGCTCGGCGCCATCGTCGAGCAGTTGCGCTCGGTCGGCGTCGACATCACCGTCGACGACGTCCGGCGTCAGGCGGCTGGCTCGCCGGCCATAGGACGTCCGCACGTCGCCGATGTGCTCGTTGCGAAGGGAGTCGTCTCTGATCGTGCGGAGGCCTTCCGTGGCTGGCTTGGTTACGGCCAGCCGGGATTCGTCGTCCGCTATGCGACCCAGACCGACGCCATGGTGCGGCTGATCGTCGGGGCCGGGGGAGCGGCGGTTATCGCACACCCATGGGGCAGGGGAAGCCGCCGGGTTCTCGACGTCGACACTCTGGCCGCCTTGCGCGACGCCGGGCTCACGGGGATCGAGGTCGATCACCAGGACCATTCGCCCGATGATCGACAGCGGCTGCGGTTGATCGCCGACGACCTCGGACTGGTCGCCACCGGAGCGAGCGACTTCCACGGCGCCGGCAAGGTCGACCACGAGCTCGGTTGCAACCTGACGAGTCCGGACCAGTTCGAGCGGCTGCTCGGCCTTGCCGCGGTGAATGCCGCCAGCAGCGGGCTGCGGGTCGCCGAGGTGGTGGGCCGATGAGCGACGTCCTCGACCTCACCTTGATGGGCGAGTCGTTCATCACGCTCTTCGTGATCATGGACCCTCCGGGCGCGATCCCGCTGTTCCTCTCGCTCACGCAGGGCCGGTCTCAGGCGCAGCGACGGAAGGCTGCCTGGCAGGCGACCGTCGTCGCGCTGGCGGTGATCGTGGCGTTCGCGCTGTTCGGCCGGCAGATCTTGTCCTACCTGCACATCACGCTGCCGGCTCTGCAGTGCGCCGGCGGCTTGCTTCTGCTGCTTGTCGCACTCGAGCTGCTGACCGGACGCGAGCAGGATCTGAGCGCCTCTCGCGACGTCAATGTGGCACTCGTGCCGCTTGGCACGCCGCTGCTCGCCGGCCCTGGCGCGATCGTCGCCACGATGGTGTTCGCCGAGCGGGTCCACGACGTCGCCGACTTCGTTGCGCTCGCTGGCGGCGTGATCGGTGTCCACGTCGTCTTGTGGTTGACGCTCCGCTACTCGACGTTGATCGTGAGGCTCATCCATGAGAGCGGAATCCTGCTCGTCACCCGGATCTCCGGACTCTTGCTCTCGGCGATCGCGGTGCAGCTGATCGCCGACTCGGTCCGCGCGTTCATCGCGGCCGACAGCTGAGCCACATCCCCAAACTGGAGCCAGTCTGGGCTCCATACGGCGTCCAAACTGGAGCCACTTTGGGAAGGCGTCAGCGGCCGCGGCGGGATGCCTTCTCGACGAGCGACTTCGGCGCGATCCGGGCGAGCCGCGCCAGCACCTTGTAGCGGGCCGTCGGGATGCTGACGGTCTTTCCAGCCCGGAGATCCTTCAGTGCGGCCTGGACGACCGGCTCGGCATCGAGCCACATCCAGTCCTTGATGCCGCTCATGTCGGCGTCCATTCGCTGATGGAACTCCGTGTGAACGAAGCCAGGGCACAGCGCCATCACCCGCACCCCGCGCGACCGGTAGCGAATGCCGGCCCAGGTGCTGAAGTTGGTCACCCAGGCCTTGTGAGCGGCATACGTGCCGCGGACGGTGAAGGAGGCGACGCTCGACACGTTGACGATGTCGCCGCGGCCGGCCTCGAGCATCGGACCCAGAGCGGCATGGGTGAGCCGCATGACGGCCCGCACCAGCACGTCCATCGACTGCTGCTCTTGCTCGACGTCGTTGTCGGGGAAGGTGCGGCGCAGGCTGAAACCGGCGTTGTTGACCAGGATGTCGACGGGTCCGAGTGCGATTCGCTCCTCGACCCGCCGGGTGTCGTCGAGGTCGCTGAGGTCGGCGGGGAACACCTCGGCGGCGATGCCGTGCGCTGCGGTCAGCTCGTCGGCCGTCGACTGCAACCGCGCCTGGTCGCGCGACACGAGGATGAGGTCGTGGCCCTCGGCTGCGAGGGCCTCGGCGAACGCGCGCCCGATCCCTGACGTCGGACCGGTGACGAGTGCGGTCGGCATCGCGTCAGCATCGCATGAGGGCCGGGTACGTTGATCGCATGACCACGACGCTCGCTGTCGCGAACCAGAAAGGCGGCGTCGCCAAGACGACCACTGTTGCGTCGCTCGGCGTCGCCCTCGCGGACGAGGGACTGCGGGTTCTGCTCGTCGACCTCGACCCCCAATCGTGCCTCACCTTCTCGCTCGGCCTCGATCCCGAGCTGATGGACACGTCCATCCACCACGTGTTACTCCGTGATGCGCAGGCGGCCGACATCGTGCACAAGACCGACGACGGCCCGCACCTCCTTCCCGCCACGATCGACTTGGCCGGTGCCGAGGCCGCCCTGCTGACCCGACCGGGCCGAGAGCACGCTTTGCGCGAGACGCTCGAGGAGATCTCCCACGACTACGACTGGGTGATCTTCGACTGCCCGCCGTCGCTGGGCGTGCTGACCGTGGCGGCGCTCTCGGCGGCGGACGCGGTGCTCATCCCGCTGCAGTGCGAGACGCTGTCGCATCGTGGCGTCGGCCAACTCCTCGACACAATCCACGACGTGCGTCGCTATACGAATCCGTCCCTGCAGGTGATGGGTGTCTTGCCAACGTTGTACGACGGCCGGACCCGCCATGCCCGCGCGGTGCTCGACACGATCGCCGAGGCGTACGACATCGACATCGTCGAGCCGGCGATCCCACGTTCGATCCGGTTTGCGGAGGCTCCGGCGGCTGGTCGCAGCATCATGCGCACCGCTCGATCAACACGCGGGGCCGATGCCTACCGCGCGTTGGCGAGGAATCTTTCCGGAAAGTCCTAGCATGGGCGGGTGCCCCAACCTTCCCCACGGCACGCCCAAAGCCGGACCCCGCGGCGGATCCTCGCCGTCGGCGGTGCCGCCGCGGTCACTGTCGTGACAATTGGCGGCGGTCTCGGTATCGGCCCGGGCGCCGCGTTTGCGAGCACGACCACTCCGCCGTCCAGTTCGTCGTCCGGGCCGTCGGCGGCGTCCTCGGCGTCTGACACGACAGGCGCAAGCACCGGCACGAGATCGTCGGCCGACGGCACATCTGCGGGCGGCGGCTCCTGGCTCACCGTCGACCGCTCGGCCCCCGACAGTGGTCAGGGCGGATCGCAGACCGCCACGCCACCTGGGCAGGGAGGCGGCGACGACCCGACGGCGCCAGCCATCCCGCGATCGTCAGGTCACGGCAAGAGGATCGTGTTCGACCAGAGCGACCAGCGAGTCTGGCTGGTCGACGGTCAGGGCCGACTTGCCCGCACGTATCTCGTGTCGGGCAGCCTGCACGACAACCTGGGCCCCGGGTCGTACGACGTCTACTCGAAGTCGATGCACACGGTCAGCTTCGACGGCCGCGAAACCATGCGCTACATGGTCAGGTTCACGCAGGGCGTGAACGCGCCGATCGGTTTCCACGACATCCCGCGCCGGCCGGACGGGACGATGGTCGAGACGCGCGATCAGCTCGGCACGCCGCAGTCGGCCGGATGCGTGCGCCAGTGGGAGCCCGACGCGAAGGCGCTGTGGCGCTTCGCACCCGTCGGCAGCAAGGTCGTCGTCGTCGCCTAAGCGGTCAGCAGTCGAACGATCCGACGGCGACGGATCATTGCCCGCCGACGTCGGATTTCGTCGACGGCGAACGCCGCCGCCGGTTACGGCTGCGTGAGCGACCGGAGCCTGTGGTCGCCCTGTCTCCAGACCCGCCGGAGTCGCCGGAGTCCCTTGAGTCGCCGCCGACCGCCGATGAGGCTGCCTCGGCCGTGGCGTCGCGCGCGGGCGCATCGCCTGCCGGTTGACCGTTTCGGGTACGCCGACGGCTGCGCTGCCGCTTCGGCCGCGCACCGGAGCCCTCAGGCCGGCTGCGGGGCGGGCGCG
>DATIOH010000178.1:0-3875 GCA_035473375.1 Nocardioidaceae bacterium
CTCGCCG
The DNA here is from genome assembly GCA_035473375.1 of Nocardioidaceae bacterium. Taxonomy (GTDB): domain Bacteria; phylum Actinomycetota; class Actinomycetes; order Propionibacteriales; family Nocardioidaceae; genus DATIOH01. The sequence goes on from DATIOH010000178.1 coordinate 8, forward strand.
ACCGCGTCGACGAAGTCATCGCCGTCGAGCGCGAGGCCGTTGCCGACCTCTCGCATCGACTGCGCACACCCCTGACGGCGCTGCGTCTCGATGTCGACGCGATCGACGACCCGGAGACGTCCGCACTGCTCAGCGAACACGTCGACGTACTTGAGCGAACGCTGACCCAGATCATCTTCACCGCCCGGCGGCCGCAACGGGAGGGGCGAGCCCCGCACTCCGACGCAACGGAGGTCGTCTCGGAGCGCGCCGCGTTCTGGTCGGCGTTGGCGGAGGACCAAGACCGGGCCGTCACCGTGTCACTCCCCGCCGAGCCGCTCGTAGTGCGTGCGGCGACCGAAGACCTGGCAGCCGCGGTAGACGCGTTGATCGAGAACGTCATCGCGCACACACCGGAGGGCTCTGGACTCGAGATCGACGTGCATGCCGTCGACTCGAGCCACGTGAGTGTCTCCATCTCCGACGAGGGCCCCGGAATCCCGCCGTCGCTGTGGACGCGCGGGCGCAGCGACCGCGGATCGAGCGGGATCGGCCTCGACATCGTCCGCAGGTGCGCGGAGGCGAGCGGTGGATCGATGACGATCACCGATCGGGCTCCGAGCGGCTCGACCGTCGAGATGCTCTTGAGACGAGCCTGACTCGACCGGTGTCCTCTCAGCGACCGCACAGGGCGATTTGACCGAACCTTGACGTTGCGAAGCGGTGCGTCTAAGCGCCTCGGAGCGATGGTTGGCGCATGACGGATCGCACCGCACAGACAGTGGCACTCCGCAGCCGGCTGCTGCGACACTCGGCTGCCGGAGCTGCCGGGATCGTCCTGCTCGGCGCCACGGGGGCGGCGGCCGGCGTCGTTGTGCTTGCCGGCCACTCGGCCGGCATCCCGACCGGCAGCACATCCGGGAGCACGTCCGGCAAGTCGTCCACGAACGGCCATAACGGTCGACCGTCGGGGCCGTCCAGCCAGCAGGGCAATGCCGTGTCGCCGCCGGCGATCGCGCCCGCCCCCGCGCCCGCGCAGCCCCAGGCAGGGACCAACGGATCATGAGGAGTGCCACCGACTGGCGGGACTGGAGCTGCACCGTGCGTGTCGTCGCCGACGACGGTGCGCTGAGCACGGCCTCATCCATCGTCAGGTCGACCATGGCGGAGATCGAGCGCGCCGCGAGCCGGTTCCGCGCCGACTCTGAACTCGCCCGGTGCAACCAGCGGGCAGGCCGACTGACCCCGGTGTCAGAGACGCTGGCGACCCTTCTCGACGCTGCCCTCGACGCGGCACGTCGCACCGGCGGCGCCGTCGACCCGACGATCGGAGCTGCCCTCATCCGGGCCGGATACGACACCGACATCGCAGCGGTCCGCGGCCGCGCGGCACCGCTCATCCATGCCGACGCGGTCTCGACGCGGCACACCTGGCGGACGGTCGCACTCGACCGCACGCTCAACCTCCTCCGCACGCCGCGAGGCGTGATTCTCGACCTCGGCGCCACGGCGAAGGCATATGCCGCCGACCTTGCCGCCGCTCGCGCATCCGCGGCGGCAAGGGTGCCCGTCCTCGTCGAGATCGGGGGCGACATCGCCGTCGCCGGCGACACCGAGGCCCCGTTCGCGGTGATGGTGGCGGAGCGCGAAGGCGGAACCGGCGACGTCGTCGAGCTGCGGCGTGGCGGTCTCGCCACGTCCACAACGACCGTTAGGCGCTGGCGCGGCTACGACGGCGATGCCCACCACATCATCGACCCGGCAACCGGGCGTCCGGTTCGCGGCGTCTGGCGCACCGCGACCGTCTGGGCCGAGTCCGCCGTCGAGGCCAACACCGCGTCTACCGCCGCGATTGTGCTCGCCGGCGAGGCGGAAGCCTGGCTGCTGGCGAGTGCGCCGGCGGCCCGCCTGGTCGACGTCGACGGCGCCGTCACCTCGTTGCCAGGCTGGCCTGCGAGCACACGTGAAAATGTCGCAGCTCCATGACGCTCTGGTACATCGCTCGAGCCGCCGGCGTCATGGCCCTGCTGGCTCTGACGCTGACGACGGCGCTCGGCGCCGGCGGCGCCAGCCGCCCTTCGCGCACTCAGGCCGCCGTCGCCCGGAGGTTTGCGCTCCAACGCATTCACATCGCTGCAGCGGTGACAGCTCTTGGGCTGCTGGTGACGCATCTCGCCGCGTTGGTGCTCGACACTCACTCGGGCATCGCGGCGACCGCCATCGTGGTCCCGATGGCCGCGGCGTACAGGCCGATTGCCGTGAGCCTCGGCGTACTGGCCATGTACACCGTCGTCGTCGTGGCACTCGTCGGCGCCACGCGCGGCCGAGTCGCGTCGTCGGCCTGGGCGGCCCGCCAGTGGCGAGGGGTGCACGCACTGTCGTACCTCGGCTGGGCCGTCGCCATCGCCCATGGCGCGTTCGCAGGAACCGACACCCTTCGCGGACCGATGCCGCTCGTCTACGGAGGCTGCGTCGCCGTTGTCGCGTCGGCCGCGGCGGCTCGCCTGTGGAGAGAGTCCGCGAGGACACGGCTCCCGCTGCCGACTGGCCGCCGACGGATCCGAGAGTCGACAGCTGGGCCGCTCTCATGAGGCTTCAAGCAACGACGAGCGCGGCAGTGGGTGCGGTTGTTGCCATCGGTTGCCCACGCCTGACTCTTGGACTCGCCGACGTCGAACGGGTGGACGCACGAGAGCACACCCGCCTTCACGGCCCGCTGCCGCGGTACGACCGCGCCGCCCTCGAGTCTCTCGCCAGCTCGATTGGGCTGCTCGGGCGAGGCGGGGCAGCCTTCCCTGTCGCCACGAAACTGGCCGGGCTGCCGCGCGGCCGTACCCACGCCGTTGTCGTCAACGGCTCCGAGAGCGAGCCCGCAAGCCGCAAGGACCGCATGCTGATGCGCCGTGCTCCGCATCTGGTGCTCGACGGCCTCGACCTGGTGGCGCATGCGCTGCGAGCTCGCGGTCTGGTGATCGCGGTCCACGACGAGGCCTCCGCGCAGTCGCTCGAACACGCGATCCTCGAGCGGGCAAAACCACGTGCGCGGGTGGTTCGCACACCCGCGCGATTCGTCTCCGGTGAGGCAAGGGCCGTCATCGAGGCCGTCGACCGGCGACCGGCCGTGCCCACCGGACGTCGGACGCTCCCCACTCTCAGCGGAGTCCGCGGCCGGCCGACCTTCCTCTCGAACGCGGAGACGTTCGCCCAACTTGCGGTGGCCGCGCGGATGGGCAGCCGCTTCGCCGACGTCGGCGCACGTGAGGAGCCTGGAACGACTCTCACCACCGTCTTCGGTCCGGGTCGTACGCCGATCGTGGCAGAGACGCCGACTGACGCGCTTCTCGGCGACGTGCTCGGCCTGGTGGGCGCCGAGCGATCGACCGTGTTGGTCGGCGGCTATCACGGGACCTTCTGCCGCGACGTCGACGATCTCCCGCTCAGCAGGCCCGCCCTTCGAGAGCACGGCGTCTCGCTCGGTGCGGGGGCACTCATCGCTCTGTCGTCCGAGACCTGCTGGCTACGCGAGCTGTCTGCGGTTGCCGACTACCTCGCGGCGGAGTCCTCCGGGCAGTGCGGCCCGTGCCTGTTCGGCCTCGCCTCCATCGCCGACGACGTGCGGCGCATCAACGTCGGAGAACGAGCGGCCGTCGACCGTCTCCGATCTCGGCTCGGCATCGTTCCCGGTCGCGGCGCCTGCGCACATCCCGACGGTGCGGCGCGGATGATCGGGTCGTTCCTCACAGCTGCCCCTGACGAGATCGCGCTGCACCTGGCCCACGGCACGTGCGGCCGACCCTGGCGCGGCGAGCTGCCGTTGCCCGGAGGCATGCGATGACCACCGTCGCCATCGACTGGACGCGCTGCGACGGACATGGCCTTTGCCAGCTCC
>DATIOH010000179.1:0-11866 GCA_035473375.1 Nocardioidaceae bacterium
TCCCAGTCGTACAGCGCCTGGCTCGCATCGATGCCTTCATGGCACTGCAGCCGGATGAGATCGAGTCCGAGCGCCTCGGCCAGAGCCTCGGCCATGGCGGTCTTCCCGGTGCCCGGCTCGCCCTCCAAGAGCAGCGGACGGCTCATCGCCAGGGCGAGGTAGCCGATCGTCGCCAGCCCGTCGTCGGTGAGGTAGCCGGTGGCTGACAGGCGCTCGGCAAGGGCCTCCGGCGAGGTCACCGGAGCCAGATCTCCGCGGCCGCCGCTGATCTGTTCCACGGGGCAAGGATCGCGCATGCGAGGCCGTTCCCCAAGGAGAACGGCCTCAGCCGGGCCGATCGCCCCGGAGCCACCCTGCCAGCGCCTCGGGGGTATCGATGTCCGATCCGTCTGCGATGTCGCCGCACTCGACGTCGACCACGCCGTGTTCGACGAGGTAGTCGCGCGCTCCGCGGTCGCCGCTCGCCGATGCCATCACGCCCGCCCAGTGGTCGCGTCCGATGACGACCGGATGCCCCGGGCGACTGTCGTAAGTCGCGCGCGCGAGCGCCTCAGGAGCGGCCCCGCCGGCCAGCCGCTCGACCACCTCAGCCCCGACGCCCGGTGTGTCGACGAGCAGCACGACGACGGCCACGGCCCCCGACTGATGGGTGGCAAGCGCGGCGAGCCCGGCCCGCAGCGACGCGCCCATGCCCTCGCGCCAGTCGGTCGCCTCGACCGTCCGGGCGTCAGGCGGCGCCGCAGCTCGTACGGCGTCTGCATCGGCGCCGACGACCGCGTACACCGGGGCGGCTCCGCCGGCGGCGAGGACACCGACCGCGCGGGCCAGCCACGAGACACCGTCGTCGCCGGCAACCAGGGCCTTCGGCCCGCCCAGCCTCGAGCCCTCGCCCGCGGAGAGCACGAGGCCGACGACGCTCGGACGCTCGCCCATAGTCACTGCTCGTTCATGATCACTGTGCGACCGCCTCCATGGCGCGCATTGCCCGCAGCACGTTCCCGTGCGTCAGCGCGGCCAGGTCTCGGTCAGACCACCCGCGACGGCGAAGCACATCGAGCAGCCGCGGGTACGAAGACACGTCCTCCATCCCGACGGGCATCAACGCAGTGCCGTCGTAGTCGCCGCCGAGCCCGACATGGTCGATGCCCGCGACGTCGCGAACGTGCTCGACGTGGTCTGCAACGTCGTCGATGCTGGCCGCCGGCGCCGGCTTCGATCGCGCAAAGTCCCTCATCACCGGATCGATGTCCGAGAACCGGCGTCGATCGCCGCCGAGCCGCTCAACCTCGGCAAGTGCCTCCTCGTACCACGCCGCCGCCGCCGGCGCGACGAACGCCGGCACGAACGTGACCATGCAGACCCCGCCGTTGGCGGACAGCCTTGCGAGGACGTCGTCGGGCACGTTCCGCACGTTGTCGCAGACCGCTCGCGCACTCGAGTGGCTGAAGATGACCGGCGCCGACGTCTCGTCGAGCGCATCGCGCATCACGTCCGCCGACACATGGCTGAGGTCGACGAACATGCCGATCCGGTTCATCTCGCGGACGACCTCGCGGCCGAACTCCGAGAGCCCGCCGATTGCCGGGAAGTCGGTCGCCGAGTCGGCCCAGGCAGTGTTCTCGTTGTGCGTCAGCGTCATGTAGCGCACGCCGAGCGCATGCATCTGCCGCAGCACGGAGAGCGAACCGCCGATCGAGTGACCGCCCTCCATGCCCATCAGTGACGCGACCCGACCGTTCGCGACGGCCGACTCGACCTCGTCGGCGGTTTGCGCGAGCGCCAGCACATCCGGGTATCGCTCGATCAGGCGACTGACGAAGTCAATCTGCTCGAGGGTCGCAGCCACCGCGTCGCCCGGAGCGAAGTCGCACGGCACGAAGACCGACCAGAACTGAGCGCCGACTCCTCCGGCCACCAACCGCGGCAGATCGGTGTGCAGACGTGGCTCGCCCTGCGCCAGGTCGACTGCGTCGAGGTCGTACGACGCGAGTCCGCGCATCGCCCACGGAAGGTCGTTGTGCCCGTCGATCACCCAGTGGTCCATCGGGCCCATCCTGCCGCGCGTCCGGACAACCCGGCTGGGCGGCTAGTGCTTCAGGTCGATCACGATCCGGTTGGGAGCATGGAGCACGGTGACGCGGAAGTCGGCGCGGTCCCGCAGCGACAAGCCGAGCGAGACGACTCCCTCGAAGTCGCCGGTGAGAGCAACACCCCGCAGCGTGTCGAACGAGCGGTACTGCTGGAGCTCCGGACCGGTGTAGACGCTGTGGCCGACCCGACCATGGGCCTTCGCGGGCATGAGCCCGATCTGGATGAACTTCTTGCCCTTCAGCGGCACGCGCTGGCCGGATCCGTCGTACCGGAGCCGGTGGATGTAGCGCACGTCGTAGCCCGGCACCTTTCCGTCGACGTCGATGACGACGCGGTCGAACCCGGCATGGGCCCCGACGCGGAGATCGACGACCTTTGGCTGCGGGCTGACGTTGTGCCTGACGTGTACGGGGCTGTCGTCCCACGCGGGCCGAGCGAGAGACGCAGGGGCAACGACGAGGATGAGGGCAAGTGCGGCCAGGACGGCCATGCTGGCCCTGACGAGCGCGGTCGTGGCGATGCGGTTGACGGGTCGGAGAGACATCGGCGCCTCCATGGGTCGGATCGACGGCCGAGCTGGACTCGTCGACATAAGGGTGAGGCGGTCGACCTCGTGCCTGATACACGTTGGCCGACCGACAGAGGTTGACCCGCCTCGGCCGCTTGTGTCGAGTCTCACTGTGTCGAGCCTCACTGCGATAGTTCCGCTATGGCGTCCACCACCGACCATGCGGAGGGCGCTCGCAACGACGACGAGCGCCGAGTCCTCGACGCGATCGACGACGCGCAGATCGTTCGCGACCTTCGCGACCTGGTCGCAATCGCATCCGTCGACGGAACACCCGGCGAGGCCGATGCCCAGCGCTGGTGTGCCGACCGACTGGCCGGCATCGGTCTGCGCGTCGACACGTGGGACGTCGATCTCGAAGAGCTCCAGCGGCAGCGCGGCTATCCAGGCATGGAGGTCGAGAGGTCGGAGCTCTCCGGCTGCGTCGCCCGGCTCGGACCGGAGGACGAACCCGCCCTCGCCCTGTGCGGTCACACCGACGTCGTGCCGCCGGGCGATCTGTCGGCCTGGTCCGGCCGCGACCCGTTCGCGCTCGAGGTCGACGACGCCGGACGTGCATGGGGTCGGGGCGCCTGCGACATGAAGGCAGGGCTCGTGGCGGTGATCGCCGCGACGGCAGCTGTCATGGCCGCCGGACCCACGCTGTCGCGCAGCCTCGCCGTCCACTGCGTCAGCGCGGAGGAAGACGGCGGCGCCGGCGCGTTCGCGACCCTGCTCCGCGGTCACCGGGCCGACGCGTGCGTGATCGCCGAGCCGACGGCCGGCGACCTCATTCCGGCAAACGCCGGGTCGCTGACCTTCCGCCTCGAGGTCGAGGGCCTGGCGACCCACGGCTCGACCCGCACCCGCGGCGTCAGCGCGATCGAGAAGTTCGAGGTCGTCCATGCCGCGCTCCGCGCGCTCGAAGCCCAGCGCAACGTCGACGCGCCGGCTCCGTTCGACCACCTCGACCTGGCCTGGCCGCTATCGGTCGGCATCGTCTCTGCCGGCGACTGGGCGAGCACCGTGCCCGATCGCCTGGTCGCAGCCGGTCGATACGGCGTCCGCGTCGACGAGTCGGTCGACGCAGCCCGCGCCGCCTTCGAGGCGTCGGTCGCCGACGCGTGCGCGACCGACCCGTGGCTGCGCGACCACCCGGTAGGTGTGAGCTGGCCCGGCGGCGTGTTCGCTCCCGGCTCGCTGCCTCCCGGACATCGCCTCCTCGACGAGGTCAGAGACGCCGTCCGCGATGTACGCGACGAGACCCCGCGCGTGTACGGAGGCCCGTACGGGTCTGATCTCCGGCACTACGCGAGCGCCGGCGTGCCGACGCTGCAGTACGGCCCGGGTGACGTCAGGCACGCCCACGCGGTCGACGAGCACGTGCTGCTCGACGACGTCTTTGCCTGCGCTCGGGTCTACGCGCTGCTGGCCGTCCGCGCGTGCTCGACGAGTCGGTCCTGACGCGGGTGGTCCGCGGTCAGCAGGACCCGCCTCGACGCTGCAGCCAGCGCGAAGGCCAGCACCGCAGCCGTGAACGTCACGGCGAACGCGCCGCGCTGGCCCGACACATCCGCGAACTGGCCCGCGACGGCCGCTCCGACCGCCCACCCGAGACCCGTCACGCCGGCGAGCAGGGTCATCGCCGTCCCCGATCGATCCGCCGGCGAGATCCGCTCCGCCAGCGTGAACGTGGTGATCATGAACGGCGCGACCGCAAACCCGAGCACGGACAGCGTCACCGCGAGCGCGCCCAACGACCCGACGGCGAGGAGCGGTGCGGACAGCACGGCGAGGCCCGCCGCGAAGACGACCAGCCGGGTCGGAAACGCGAATCGAGGCGGCAGCGACGCCACGGCAATGCCCGCAATCACGCTGCCGACGCCGAGAAGCGCATGGAGGAGGCCGGCCGCCCCGAGCACTCCCTCGCTGCGCGCGAGCGCGGTCGTTCCCGTCTGTATTGATCCGAAGAAGACTCCGATCAGAGCCTGAGCGCCGACGAGGGCGAGGAACGCCGGCGTCAACAGTCGACCGACGACGGCGGTCGCTGACCGCGTGGCCGGCCGGCGCATCAGCAGCGCGGTGCTGTCGAGCGCGAACAGGCTGCCGAACACGGCGAGCGTCGCGGCCGCGAAGATCAGGGCCGCGGCCGGATTGAGGAGCGTCGCTCCGGCGCCGACGAGAGCAGGGCCGAGCACGAACGATGCCTCGTCGGCAGCCCCCTCGTACGAGAAGGCGGCGTCGATGAGGCGGCGGTGATCGCCGGCCTCATCCGCGCGAGCGGCAGCGATCGGCCGCCACCTGACCCTCGCCAGCGGCCCGATCTGAGGCATCGCGAGACCGGTCGCGCCCGCTGCGAGGGCCTGCCATCCCCATGGCACGCCCTGCACCGACAGCCCGACGATGAGAACGAGGCCAGCGGCGCCCGTGAGCGCCTGTGCCAGGACGAGGCGACGCTGGCCGACCCGGTCGGCGACGGCCCCGGCGACCGGTGCGCCGACGGCGTTCGCGAGCGCAAGCGATCCGGCGGTGGCTCCGCCCGCGCCATAGCTTCCGGTTGCGTTCGCGACGAGCAGCAGGGTGCCCATCTGGCTCATGGCCAACGGCAGCCGGCCGATGAAGGCGACGGCGACATAGCCGGGTCCGGCGAGGCGAAAGAGATCTCGATATGCGGTGAGTGGGGACATGCGGGCTCCGAATAGGTCGAACTCGCGCGTCTCCCACCACCAGACGCGCACAGAACCCTTAGCTGCGTCCAGGGTAGCGAGAGAAAGGGCCGGTTAGCATCCCCGGCTAGCATCCCAAGGTGGCCCACCCGTACTGGCCGATCCTCGATATCCGGCTCCATGTCGGCGATCTGAGCCTTCATCCGCTGACGGAGGCGGACCTCTCGACCCTCGCCCGCGTGCTCCCGGCCGACCTCGAGCTCAACCCCGCGTCACCGCGCTATGCGGGTGGCGAGCCTGACGTCGAGCGCGGAACGATCGTGCACCAGGACTACTGGCGCGCGATGGGCACCTGGACGGTCGACGCCTGGCGGCTGAACTTCGGCGTCTGGCACGGCGACACCCTCCTCGGCGCGCAGGAGCTCGAGGGCAACGACTTCGTCCGGCTGCGCACGGTCGACACCGCGTCGTTCCTGGTGGCCGCCGCTCGCGGCGCCGGGCTCGGCAAGCAGATGCGACGAGCCGTCCTCGCGCTCGCGTTCGGGCCGCTCGCCGCGGAGTACGCGATCACCTCCGCCTGGCATGACAACCTCGCCTCGCTCGGCGTCTCCCGCTCCCTCGGCTACGTCGACAACGGCGTCGAGCGACACCGCCGCGAGGGTGATGCCGACATCGTCGACGACCTGGTCCACCTGCGGATGACGCGTGACGTTTGGCTCGCCTCGGGCCTCGCCGACGGCGTCGCCATCGACTTCCCCGATGCGTGCCGTCCGTACTTCGGCCTCGCGTGACCATTCCCTGCTGAAACAGCTAGCCGACCGCGAAGCTCTGCAAACCGAGATGCCGCACGCACGGGGTGAAATCACGGTCGGAGAAGAGCAGGGGATGGCCGCGCTCGACGCACCAGGTCGCGATCATCACGTCGATGGTCCTGCGAACGGTGACGCCTCGCCTGCGGAGGAGCCGGTAGTTCGCCGCTGACTGCACCGCCAACTCGGGACCGAGCATCGTGGCTGTCTCAAACGCCGCAAGGGCCGCGTGGGCGGCTTTGAAATCCGCCTCACGTCGAAACCCCTGCAGGACCTCCGCCAGAATCAGGTCGCCGACGACGATCTGCTCCGCGCCGAGCAGGTCATACAGAATGTCGGCCTGAGGAGACGAGACGCCATTGAAGTAGTCGATCCAGACGCTGCTGTCGACGACGGTCACTCGTCGCGTCGCATCTCATCGAGATCACCATCCCACCGCAACCGGCCCCGCAGCCGGCGGACGTTCTGCTGGCGCTGAAGCGCGATCAGCCTGCGTAGCGCCTCCTCGACGACGCTTCGTTTGGTCGGCAGCCCGGTCACCTCGAGTGCCTCGCGCATCAGATCGTCATCGATGTCGATGTTCGTCCGCACCGGCTGGCCCGCCTTCCAGTGTGATGTGTATGAATAGGCAGAAGTGTACACATCACTCGGAGACCTCGAGATAGCTGTCCGCAGATGGCGAAGGGCCCCAACCGCCTTGCGACGGTCGGGGCCCCTCGGTGAGTCAGTGTTGCGTGAACGGCTGGATCAGAAGTCCATGCCGCCCATGTCGCCGCCACCCGGAGCGGCCGGGGCCGCCTTCTCGGGCTTGTCGGCGACAACTGCCTCGGTGGTGAGGAACAGCGCGGCGATCGACGCGGCGTTCTGCAGCGCCGAGCGCGTCACCTTGGCCGGGTCGATGATGCCTGCCTTGAGCATGTCGACATACTCGCCGGTCGCGGCGTTCAGGCCGTGCCCAGCAGTTAGGTTGCGCACCTTCTCCGACACGACGCCGCCCTCAAGGCCGGCGTTGATGGCGATCTGCTTGAGCGGAGCCTCGGCAGCGACGCGAACGATGTTCGCACCGGTGGCCTCGTCACCCTCGAGCTCGAACTTCTCGAACGCGGCAACGCTCGCCTGGACGAGCGCCACGCCGCCGCCGGCGACGATGCCCTCTTCGACGGCCGCCTTGGCGTTGCGGACGGCGTCCTCGATGCGGTGCTTGCGCTCCTTGAGCTCGACCTCGGTGGCCGCGCCGACCTTGATGACCGCAACGCCGCCGGCGAGCTTCGCCAGCCGCTCCTGCAGCTTCTCGCGGTCGTAGTCGGAGTCGCTCTTCTCGATCTCAGCGCGGATCTGGTTGACCCGGCCAGCGATCTGGTCGGAGTCGCCCGCGCCCTCGACGATGGTGGCCTCGTCCTTGGTCACGACGACCTTGCGGGCGGTGCCGAGCAGGTCGACGGTGGCGTTCTCGAGCTTGAGGCCGACCTCTTCGCTGATGACCTCGCCGCCGGTCAGGATTGCGATGTCCTGCAGCATGGCCTTGCGGCGGTCGCCGAAGCCCGGGGCCTTGACCGCGGCGGACTTGAAGGTGCCGCGGATCTTGTTGACGACCAGCGTGGCCAGAGCCTCGCCCTCGACGTCCTCAGCGAGGATCAGCAGCGGCTTGCCGCCCTGCATGACCTTCTCGAGAACCGGAAGCAGGTCCTTGACGGCCGAGATCTTCGAGTTGGCGATGAGGATGTAGGGGTCGTCGAGGACGGCCTCCATCCGCTCGGCGTCGGTCACGAAGTAGGGCGAGATGTAGCCCTTGTCGAAGCGCATGCCCTCGGTGAGCTCGAGCTCGAGGCCGAAGGTGTTGCTCTCCTCGACGGTGATGACGCCTTCCTTGCCGACCTTGTCCATGGCCTCGGCGATGATCTCGCCGACCTGGGGGTCAGCAGCGGAGATCGACGCAGTCGCGGCGATCTGCTCCTTGGTGTCGACGTCCTTGGCGAGCTCGAGCAGCTGCGAGGAGACGGCCTCGACGGCCTTCTCGATGCCGCGCTTGAGAGCCATCGGGTTCGCGCCGGCCGCGACGTTGCGCAGGCCCTCGCGGACCATGGCCTGGGCGAGCACGGTCGCCGTCGTCGTGCCGTCGCCGGCGACGTCGTCGGTCTTCTTGGCTACTTCCTTGACGAGCTCGGCCCCGATCTTCTCGTACGGGTCTTCGAGCTCGATCTCCTTGGCGATGGACACACCGTCGTTGGTAATCGTCGGCGCGCCCCACTCCTTCTCGAGGACGACGTTGCGGCCCTTGGGGCCGAGCGTCACCTTGACGGCGTCGGCGAGGGTGTTCATTCCTCGCTCGAGCCCACGTCGGGCTTCCCCGTTGAAAGCAATGATCTTGGGCATGTACGCGAGTCCTCCGCGCTTGAAGTGTGGTGGTGAACTGACGCGACGCCTGCGACGGCCGAGCCGATCTCGGCGCGAACCCTGCTCGCTCCGGAACGACTCTCATCGGGCCAGTCATTGTCACTCTCAGGACGAGAGTGCTAACCCATTATTAGCACTCGACCCAGGCGAGTGCAAGGCGGGGTCAAAGCCCCAGGCGACGCCCAGCGAAGCCGTCGCGAGCTCCTGCATCCGCGTATGGGGCATAACACTGTTTTGTCAGTGACGTGACCAGACGCGCATAGCCCGATCGGACTATCTTTGATGTGCAGTCTTGCCCGCGTTGTCGGCACCCCCGTACCTTGTGGATTACCTCGTGGGTGCGACGAGGTTTTGGCTGGGACGCGGTTTCCGCGTCCCAGCTCTTTTTGGTGGCGGAATCGGCACGCTGGAGCGGTTACGCGCCTCCCGCCACGGCGGGAATGATCGAGACCTGCGTGCTGTCGGTCAGCTTGGTCTCGAGCCCGTCGAGGAAGCGAACGTCGTCGTTACCGACGTAGATGTTGACGAAGCGGCGGATCTGGCCCTGCTCGTCGACGATCCGCCCCTTGATGCCGGAGAACGCCGCGTCGAGCGAGTCGAGAAGCTCGCTCACGGTCGCACCCTCGGCCGACACCTCGGACTCGCCGCCGGTGTAGGTACGCAGGATCGTCGGGATCCGGACACTCACGCTCATCGGCGCCTCACACTCCCGTCGAGCCACGTGGGCGCGTCAGGCCGGTGGCAGTGAATGCGGCGTAGGTCGGCTCAATCGTCGCCGCTGGGCCGACCCTATCTGCGACGGCGTCGAGGGTTTTCAAGCCGTCGCCGGTGTTGAACACGACCGTCTCGGCGTCGGGGTCGAGCTGCCCGGTCTCGACCAGCTTCTTCAGCGTCGCGACCGTGACGCCACCTGCCGTCTCGGCGAACACGCCCTCCGTTCGGGCCAGCAGCTGAATGCCGTCGCGCACCTCGTCGTCGGTCACCGACTCGACTGCCCCGCCGGTGCGCCGGCAGACGTCGAGAACGTACGGTCCGTCGGCGGGGTTGCCGATCGCCAACGACTTGGCGATGGTGTCGGGCTTGACGGGTCGGACGACGTCGTGGCCGTCGCGGAAAGCCGTCGCGACCGGCGAGCAGCCGTCAGCCTGCGCACCGAAGATGCGGTACGGGGTCGGCTCGACCAGCCCGAGCCGGCCGAGCTCGGTAAGGCCCTTGTCGACCTTGGTCAACTGCGAGCCCGAGGCAACCGGGATCACGACCTGTTGCGGCAGCCGCCAGCCGAGCTGCTCGGCGACCTCGTAGCCGAGCGTCTTCGAGCCCTCGGCGTAGTACGGCCGAACGTTGACGTTGACGAACGCCCATTCCTCCTCCTCGCCCGCGATCTCCGAGGCGAGTCGGTTGACGTCGTCGTAGTTGCCCTTGACGGCGAGCAGCGTGCCGCCGTAGACGGCAGTCGTGAGGATCTTCGGCCGCTCGAGGTCTTCGGGAATCAGAACCACGCTCGCGATGCCCGCACGAGCCGCGGCCGCGGCGACCGCGTTGGCGAGGTTGCCCGTCGACGGACATGCGAGCACCCGCAGTCCGAGCTCGCGAGCGGCGGCGAGCGCCACCGCGACGACCCGATCCTTGAACGAGTGGGTGGGGTTGCCGGAGTCGTCCTTGACCCACAGTCGACGCAGACCCAACTCGCGGGCGAGGTTGTCGGCGCGGATGAGTCTCGTGAAGCCAGGCTCCATGTTGGGGATGGCGGCGATGTCGGGCCGGACCGGCAGCAACTCGGCATAGCGCCAGATGTTCGTGGGACCCGCCTCGATGGCGGCCCGGGTGACGTCCGGGAAGTCGTAGCCGACCTCGAGCGGGCCGAAGCACTCGTAACACGCGTAGTACGGGCCGAGCTCGACGCGGTTGCCGCATTCGCGACAGGACAGGGCGACCGCCGGGCCGAGGTCGACGCCGGTCGGCGGGGCGGAGTCGGTGGACCCGGGTGTGGACAGCACAGAAGTCATGACGAGGCCTTTCTGCTCATCTTCCCCGCCGGAGCGGGACGGAAGTGGCACCTGCTGTCGATCGGCCCCGGTCCGCACGTGCGGTCAGGAGATGGCGATCATCAACAGTGGTTGCCGGGGCTTCATCGGGCCGTGTCCCTCTGCCCCTCTGGATGAGTGGGTTATTCAGTTGTCCGGCAATCGTAACGCATGGGCCCGGCCGGCCCCGAGCAACAGTTCACTGCCCCGACGGCGGGGGTGCGCGTCGGGCACGGCCAAGTCTTCCGCCCCGGTGAACGCCGGTGGTGGCGATGCTGCCGGTGATCGCCGCCCACCGCGAAACCACGGCACCGCACCAGGTCGACGCGGTCGTCGTCACTGGCCGGGTGCCCGGACGAGGTCACCGGTACGAAGCTCGCCACTGTCGCCCCCTGGCCAGGCACCGGTCCTGGTGATGTGGACGTTGCGGAACACCACGGGGTAGGTACGGGCGGCGTCCGAGCCGGCCGCGGAGTCCTGGACCTGCATGTGCAGGTGCGGCTCGTTCGAGTGACCGTTGTTTCCGACCGCGGCGAGCGGCTGTCCACGTCGCACGATTTCTCCCACCTCAACCGTGACGCTGCCCTGCTTGAGGTGGGCCATCGCCACGTAACGGCCGCCGCCGATGTCCACCACCAGATGGTTGGCGTGGTCACCGTTCGTGCCGGGCGGATTGTCGGCGTAGCCGTCGGTCACTTCGACGATCAGGCCGTCGGCCGGCGCCAGCACTGGTAACCCGAAGCCGGCGTAGTCGGCCAGTGGGGCGTCACTTCCTCCGGTGTGCGTTCGTCCGTTCGAGCCAAGGCGCTGGAAGTCGATGGCGTTGCTCTCGTTCTGGGAGTGACCGTTGAGCAGGACGCTGCGGCCGCCGTTCAACACGAACCACTCGCCGGTCAGTGGTGAGTCGAGCACGACCGCATCGGTGGCCGGCATGGTTACCTGAACGAGCTGGACCGAGAGGAAGCCCGACAGCAGGGCCACAACCACGTTGGTGGCCACGTAGACGCGACGGCTTGGGACGACGGCCAACACCGCCAGCAGGATCAGGCCGGCGGCGAACGCCGCGATCACGACGTTGAACTGGGCGCCGTTCAAGGAAAACCCGATTCGTGCGTAGTGCGCCCCACCGGCGGCCAGGAGTCCACCGATCAGCAGGCAGCACAACCAGATGTTGAGGACCTGCAGCAGGTGCGCCCGCATGTCCCGGCGAAGCGGGTGGCGGAGCAGCCCGAACTCGACCTGCCCCCGGCGGGCGCGCCATGCCCGCGACGCCGCCAACGCCAGAGGCAGGACGACACACACCGCCGCCAGCGCAGTGAAACTCTGCCCGTTCGC
>DATIOH010000180.1:0-3599 GCA_035473375.1 Nocardioidaceae bacterium
CGACATGTCGTACACCGACATGGCCGATCGAGTTCTCGGGCTGCAGTCGGCGGTCGGCGCCGTCGCGGCGATCCCGAAGCCGGTCGTGGCGGCGGTGACGGGGTACGCACTGGGTGGCGGGTGCGAGCTGGCCCTGTGCGCCGACATCAGGATCGCCGCCGACAACGCCAAGCTCGGCCAGCCCGAGATCTTGCTCGGAGTCATCCCGGGCGCGGGCGGCACCCAGCGGCTTGCGCGGCTGGTCGGGCCGGCGAAGGCGAAAGATCTGATCTTCACCGGCCGCTTCGTCGCCGCCGATGAGGCGGTCGCGATCGGCATGGTCGACCAGGTTGTGCCAGCGTCCGACGTCTACGACACCGCCTACCGCTGGGCTGCGCAGTTCGCGAATGGGCCGACCTACGCGCTGCGGGCCGCGAAGGAGGCCGTCGACCGCGGCATCGAGGTCGCCCTCGAGTCCGGCCTCGCGCTCGAGCGTCAGCTTTTTGCCGCGCTCTTCGCCACCCAGGATCGCTCCACCGGAATGACGTCGTTCGTTGAAAAGGGCCCCGGAAAGGCTGTCTTCGAAGGGCGATGACGGGAGCGCTGAGTTCGAGACAGGGATGCCGGTATGGGCGTGCGTCAAGCCAGAGAATTCACTCCAGAGGAATCCGTCAGCGGGCATCGCCCGAGCCGTGCGCATCGGCCTCGGTCACGCGAACTCGGTGCTGACACCGCAGTCCGCGATGGCGGCCAGCTCGTCGGCGTCAGCGTCGACCGTTGTGATCAGGTGGTCGACCGAGGCCGTGTCGGTAATCGCGGCGAGCGCGGTTGTGCCGATCTTGCTGCCGTCCGTCACCACGATGACCCGTTTCGCACGACCAGCCATCACTCGGTTCGTTCGGGCCTCGATCTCGTTTCGGGTCGTCGTGCCCGATGTCGCGGTGAATCCGTCGACACCGAGAAACATGATCTCGACGTTGACCTGATGGAGGCTGTCCTCGGCGAGCGGCCCGGTGAGCTCGTACGAGGCCGCTCTGGCGACGCCGCCGGTCATGATCAGCCGGATGTCGGGCCGCACGGCGAGTTCGGCTGCGATGTTGATGGCGTTGGTGACGACGGTCAGGTCGGCACGCTGAACTAGCGCGCGGCTGACCTCGGTCGTCGTCGTCCCTCCGGTAAGGGCAACGGTGGCCCCGGCCGGGACGTGCTCGACGGCAGCCGCCGCGATCCGCCGCTTCTCCGCGCTGCCGGCGTTCCGATACCGCAGCGGCAGCTCGTAGAGGCCGCTGACGGCGACAGCTCCGCCATGCCGGCGGTCGAGAAGGCGCTGGTCTGCGAGCTTGTCGAGGTCGCGGCGGATCGTGGCAGCCGAGACGCCGAACTCCGCGACGAGCTGGTCGACGTCGACCGACGTCTGGTCGGCCAGCTTGTCGAGGATGATGCGCAGCCGGATCGACTGGCTGATCGCCGCCCGGCGGGTCGTCGGGCCGTGGCTCGGTGCGTCCGTCACCGCCTGGAGCGGGCGTTTCGCGCTCACTACGCACTGCCTGCCGGCCGGCCACGGAACTGCGGCAGCCACTGGGCGTTGGCGGCGAGGAGCTCGTCGCACATCGCGCCGATCTGGTCGAGGTCGAGGATCGACTGGGTGGTCGGATCGAGCAGCAGGGCGCGGTAGACGTCGTCGCGATCGCCGCTCAGCGCCGCCCGGACCATCTGCCGCTGCAGCGCGACATAGCCGCGCAGCAAGGCTGCGAGCGCGTCCGGGAGCGGCCCGGCGTACACGGGCCGAACACCGTAGGCGTCGATCCTGGCCGAGACCTCGACCACCGCGTCGTCCGGCAGGTTGGGGATCGCTCCGTGGTTGGGGACGTTGACAACGTACGTGTGCGGGCGGTGCGCGATCATCGACTCGATGATGTCGACGACCTCGACGCCCTCGTCCTCGTCGCCCATGGGCAGATCGGACAGCCGGACTGTGCCCGCATCGGGAGCAGTCCAGGCGTCGGCGAGCGCGGCGAGCTCCGCCGGACGGGCCCGCTGCTCCTCCATGTCGTGCGTTCGGATGCCGTACTTCATCGTCACGCCCTGGGCAGTGCCGGAGTAGGGCTCGACCAGACGCTGCATGCCTGGGTGGAACTCGGTCCAGTGCGACCAGCAGTACGGGAGCATCCCGTACATCCGCAGCGCCCACTGCATGACCTCGTTGGTGACGGTCGCGCGGGCCAGCTCGAGGGCGTCGGTGCCATCGCGCAGTCGAAGCTCCATCACGCCCGCGCAGTGGTTGATTCCGCCGACCACCGGAGGCATGGCGATCTCGTCGGGCGACACGCCGGCCTGCTCGGCAAGCCACTCGGGGCTCTTCACGTGGACATTGCACGAGCACAGTGAGACGACGTCGACGCCAGGGACGGTGCGCATCGCCATGCCCTCGACGGCCGTCGGGTTGGTGTAGTTGAAGATCCACGCTCCGGGTGCGACGTCGGCGACGGTCGCGGCGATGTCGCGGGAGATCGGGGCGTTGCGCAGGGTGCGCATGACGCCGCCCGGGCCGATGGAGTCGGCGACATGCATGACGACCCCGTACTTGCCGGGGATCTCCATGTCGCTCTCCCACGCAGTCATCCCGCCGACCGAGATGGCGCTGATGACGAAGTCCGCGTCGGTGATCGCCTCGCGCATGTCGGTCGTCGCGCGCACCTTCAGCGGGCTGCTCTCGCTCTCGACGACCTTGTGGCCGAGCTTCTCCATCACCGCGAGCCGTTCGGCGTCGACGTCCATCAACGTGAGAGTGGAGTCCCGGAGGACGGACGACTCGATGAGCCGTCGCAACAGCGGCGGCACGAAGCTGCTGCTGCCGCCGCCGATCATGGTGATGTTCTTGGACACCAGACTGCCTTTCGGAGTGTGATCGGACGTCTCAGCCGAGCGAGTCTTCTGCCATCGGCAGCAGCGTGGACTCGATGATCCGTTGGGATCGGGGAAGCCGGAGGAGGTCGACGGCCACGGCGCCGACCTCGTCAGCCGTCATGAAGTTCGCCAGGTCGGGGTCGTCGGGGGTGCGGCCACGGCCCATCGCGAAGTCGGTCGCCACACCGCCGGGACAGAGAATCTGGCAGCGCACACCCTTGGGCCAGAGCTCGTGGTCGAGCGCCCGCACGAAGCCGACCTGGGCGAACTTCGAGGCCGCGTAGACGGACTCGCCCTCGGGGCCGCGTTGGCCGGCGACCGACGCGACGACCAGCAGATCCGCGGCGTTCGAACGGAGCAGGTGGGGGAGGGCGGCCTTCGTCGCGTGCAGTGTGCCCTTCACATTGACGTCGATGATCTCGTCGAGTTCCTCGACGGGGAGGTCGAGGAACTCGCCGTAGCTGCCGACACCTGCGTTGACGACCGCCACGTCGAGGCCACCGAATCGCGCGACTGCGGCGTCGGTGATCGCCTGCAGATCCGCGAGGCTGCGCACGTCGCACGGCTGAGCGACGACGCCGGACAGGCCCAGGTCGTCGCCGCTGCGAGACGCCAGCGCGACGTTCATCCCCGCGGCATGAAGGCGCCGCGCGATCGCTGCGCCGATCCCTCTGCTCGCCCCGGTGATCAGGGCGGTCTTGCCCGCCAAGGCG
>DATIOH010000181.1:0-10455 GCA_035473375.1 Nocardioidaceae bacterium
GTCGGAGGCCTCGATGGCGACGTCCGCGCCGGCGCCCATGCTGATGCCGAGATCGGCGGCGGCGAGCGCGGCGGCGTCGTTGACCCCGTCGCCCACCATCGCGACCGTGCGGCCGGCCTGCTGCAGCCCGCGCACCGCCGCGACCTTGTCGGCCGGGAGGACTTCGGCGAACACCTCGTCGATGCCCACCTCGGCGGCCACGGCGCGCGCGGCCCGCTCGTTGTCACCGGTCAGCAAGACCGGGGTGAGGCCGAGGGCCTTGAGCTCGGCGACTGCGACCGCGCTGGTCGGCTTGACGGAGTCAGACACCACCAGCACGCCGCGGGCGGCGCCGTCCCATCCGACGGCGACCGTCGTGCGGCCAGACGCCTCGGCCGCCGTCACGACGTCGAGCAGCGCCTCGTCCAGAGGTTGGTTCCATTCAGCCGCCAGCCAGTCCGGTCGGCCGGCGGCCATGGCATGCCCCTCGACCAGGCCGCTGACGCCGAGCCCTGCGGTTGCCTTGAACTGCTCGACGGCGGGCAGCTCTGCGTCGAGCCGCTCGGAGGCGCCGGCGGCGATCGCGTGGGCGATCGGGTGCTCGGAGGCGTCCTCGAGGGCGCCGGCCAGCCGCAGCAGGTCGGCGGCGTCCACGCCGGCCGCCGGCACGGCGTCGAGCAGGCGCATCTTGCCGGTGGTCACGGTGCCGGTCTTGTCGACAACGATGGTGTCGACGACGCGGGTGGACTCCAAGATCTCCGGGCCCTTGATCAGCACGCCGAGCTGGGCGCCGCGGCCCGTGCCCACCAGGAGCGCCGTCGGCGTCGCCAGCCCGAGAGCGCAGGGGCAGGCGATGATCAGGACGGCTACCGCGGCGGTGAATGAGGCCTCCGCCGTCTGCCCGGTGAGCAGCCATGCAGCGAGCGTCGCGAGCGACAGCGCGATGACGATCGGCACGAAGACGCCTGAGATGCGATCGGCCAGCCGTTGGACGGGGGCCTTGCCACTCTGCGCCCCCTCAACCAGACGTGCCATCTGTGCGAGCTGGGTGTCGGCGCCGATCTTGGTCGCCCGCACGACGAGCCGGCCCCCGGCGTTGACCGTGGCACCGACCACGCCGTCGCCGGGGCCGACCTCGATCGGCACCGGCTCGCCGGTCAGCAGGGACGCGTCCACTGCGGACGTCCCGGACTCGACGACGCCGTCGGTGGCGATCTTTTCGCCCGGGCGCACGACGAACCTGTCGCCGACCTGAAGCTGCCCGACCGGGACCCGGACTTCCGTTGCATCGCGGAGCAACGCGACGTCCTTCGCGCCGAGATCGAGCAGAGCCCGCAGCGCGGCCCCGGAGTCTCGCTTCGCTCGTGCCTCGAAGTAGCGGCCGGCCAGGATGAACGTCGTCACCGCGGAGGCCACCTCGAGATAGAGACTCGGCTCGGCGCTCGACGAGCTGGGCAGCAGGGCGAAGCTCATCCGCGTGCCCGTCATGCCGGCGTCCGTGAACAGTAGTGCCCACAACGACCACAGGTAGGCCGCGGACACGCCGACGGAGATGAGGGTGTCCATCGTCGCGGCTCCGTGCCGCGCGTTGGCGAATGCCGCCCTGTGGAACGGGAACCCGCCCCACACAACGACCGGCGACGCCAGCGTCAGGCTGATCCACTGCCAGCCGTCGAATTGCAGCGGCGGAACCATGGCGAGCAGAAGCACCGGGAGCGTGAGCACGGCCGACACCACGAGGCGCTGCCACCAGCTGGCGGCTTCCTCGGCGACCGGCGCACCGGGTGCCCCGTCGTCGCCGGCGGCATCGGGCGGTGGTGCCGGAAGGGCGGCGGCGTAGCCGGTGGCCTCGACCGTGGCGATCAGGTCGTCGGTGGTGACGGTGTCGGTGTAGGTGACCTTCGCCTTCTCGGTCGCGTAGTTCACCGACGCCGTCACACCATCGAGCCTGTTGAGCTTCTTCTCGATCCGGGCGGCGCAGGAGGCGCACGTCATCCCACCGATGACCAAATCAGTCTCGTTGGTCTGCGGCGGTGAGCCGGCGGTGTGGCTCATCTGCGTCTCTCCTCTGCTCGGAGCGTGGGGTCCTAGGAGGCGAGGTGGTAGTCACCGGCCTCGTCCAAGGCGGAGGCCACGCTCGATCGGTTCAATGACGCCACGCTGAACACGGTGACCTTCGAGGTGCCGTCCGCGACCAGGTCGACGGCCACCTCGCTCACGCCGTCGAGCGCCTGAAGCTCCGATGTCACCGCGTGCACGCAGTGATCGCAGTGCATGCCGGTCACGGAGAACGTCTGCGTGTTCTGTGTCGTCATCGTTTGGTTCCTCTGTCCGTGGGTGGTGGTGACTCGATGAGGGTCAGGAGCGCACCAGCCGCGCGATGGCCTTAGCGGCCTCGTCGAGCTTCTCGGTCGCGGCCTCGTCGCTGGTGCGCGCGGCGTCGATGACACAGTGACGGAGATGGTCGTCCAGCAGCGAGAGCGCGACATTCTCGAGCGCCCCCGTGGCCGCCGACACTTGGGTGAGGATGTCGATGCAGTAGGCCTCGTCGTCGACCATCCGCTGCAGACCGCGCACCTGACCCTCGATCCGTCGCAGCCGGTTGAGCAGTGCCTGCTTCTCGGCGATGTAGCCCGGGTTCGCGTGCGTCATGATTCCTCCTTGTACCCCCAGTGGGTATGGTCCGAGCATACCCCGAGCAGGTATAGCCTCAAGGGTCGTTGGTCACAGGCCGCTGCAAGAACCGGATTGGCGGGGCTCACACCGCACGAGCTGCGCGACAGCGCAGATTGCGGTGAGGAGCGGCTCGGCTGGTAGGTGGCCGGCAGCCGATTCCAGCCCGACCGGCTTGTCTCTCAACGGACGCGTGCCCCGATGCCCGGCCTCGCATTTGTCGGCGCGGGCGTGGAGACTTTCGCCGCGGGACCGCGACATGCGGCGCGTCTCAGCGCCCGACAGGGAGTCGATCGTCCGCGGACGCGGACGCGTGAAAGGAGAGCGGGTGGGAAAGGGAAACGTCGGCTCGGACGGCTTGGAGTGGATGCTCGCGGCTCTGGTGAGCGCGAAGTGGGTCGCCGAGGACCTGCAGTCCCACTTCGGCACGGCCGGGAATGTCGGCTGGCCGGAGCGGTGGTTCGACCTCATCGGTGCTCGCGCGGATGGGACAACGGACCGCGTGACCGCAGAGGACGTCGTCGCGCTCTCGGCTCTTGGCGTGCGCGTACCCCCGGAGAGCGCCGTCCGGTTGCTCTACAAGGCGGACGCCGACGACGCCGCGCTGCTCGCCGAGATCCCGGCCGACGTCGACCTGTGGAAAGCGCCCAAGAAGACGGTCGCGCCCGGCTCGGCCGCCGACCGGCTGTGGCGCAGGATCGGGGGAATGTGGGCACGCGACGGGGACACCGACCCGGGCAGCTGACGGCGGCGAAGCCGGTCGCATGCAAGCGGCCGAGGCTGATCCCGGTCTACGGCTCGGCGGTGCGGGACCTCGTCGACGTCGACGACGGCCCGCCGTGGTGGCTGACGCTGCGGACGGCGCTGTCGCCCGAGCTGGTGTCATCGCTGCGCCAGCTCGCCGTTGCCGCCTACCTGCCTCCGCACGTCCCCGTGCTGCGGGTCCTCGACACCGTCTTGCGGCTGACCGGGGAGCAGAAGCGGCTCGCGGTCGCCCGGGCCGCCTCGGCCTGATCAGGCCCGCCGTCGCACGGGCGGTGATCGGAGACCCTATCCGATGATCACTAGCGTGTCGGATGCCACGCTGGCGCGAGTGGTCAGGGACGCGACGGCTGGTACCGGCAGCTGCGAAGCCTGCGTTGGCTCGGCGCAGGAAGAGCTAGGGAGCCCGTCGACCGACGAGACGGCGAAGGAGGTCAGCGGACGGATACCCACCGCCGTTCGACGGAATGCGCCTGATCGCCTCGCAGCTGATGAAGGCGTCAACCGGATCGCCCTGCCGGAGGGGCTCGTAGAACGCAACGTCCCGATGGCTCCGCCCGCAGAGGATGCGATCGCGGACGTCGTCCCTCATGACATAGACACGATCCCTCTTCCGGCCCATACTCGCGCGATCCGGTCCCTCGCGAAGCCACGCGACGTCGAAGCCGTTGCCTTTCGCCGCTCGGAGCCGATCATCGCCAGGACCGCCGTGCACGGAGCCACGTGCACGCCCAGCGCAGATGCGGTCGTTTCCCGCGCCACCGAAGATGCGGTCTATGCCGCGCCCGCCGGAGATGACGTCGTCGCCGGGCGTGCCGTCGATCCGCTCGACGACCGCATCGGTGCCCGTGATCGTTGCGTGCTTGCCGAAGCAGAGCGGCGACGCAGCGCCCTGCGACGCGGTGTCGGCACCGACGACCCCGGCGACGGCAGCGAGCGAGACGACCGTCACGGTGGTAACCAGACTGCTCATGATCCGTCCATGGCTGAGGCACCACGGTAGCAACGATCGGTTCTGGACGCGCGGACCCGCGACGTGCAGCACGTGGTCCTCTCGCCGAGACGCCCGCTCGTTCTCGTTCTTGACGTCACGGCTGAACGCGAGCACGTTTACCATCGCGCGAGCACGGTGTCCGCGTTCGGTGAAAGCCAGGCCCTGCGCGTCTCGTCGTCGACGAGTCGGGACCTCACGCGGCTGAGCATCCCTTCAATCGTGCCGCCGCCTCTGCTGTTGAGCCCGTTGAGCATCATCACGCGGTCGGCCAGAAACTCGTGGAATACATCCAGCGATAACGAGTTGTGCCCCAGGCGTGCCCCAAACCCGTCCACCTGCCCGTCACCCAGAGCAAAACTGGGTTCTGACCTGGGAAAACGTCGGTGCGCCCGGCAGGATTCGAACCTGCGACCGGCGGATTAGAAGTCCGCTGCTCTATCCAACTGAGCTACGAGCGCCGAGAAGGGGGCGAGCGGCGCGTTCGCGTCACGCGACTCCCACTATGACCCGTCGAGTCTACTGAGCGGGCAGGTCGTCACCGTCGTTCGCGATCGCCAGCCAGCGCGGCAACGCGCGAGTAGCCTCGTGCGGTGACCGCACCGTCCGCCGCGACACCGGCCGGCAGCGGCGACCAAAGCGCGGAAGCCCGCGCACAGTTCGTCGTGATCGTCGCCTGGATCGTCTACATCCTGGTCGCGATGGCCTGTGTCTGGGTGCTGCTGACGGAACTTCGGACCGTTGTCGGTTTCCGCGCATTCGCCTATGGGGTCTTCTTCGCGGCGCTGCCGGTTCCAGTCCTCGTGGTCGGCCTGGCATTGGTCGATCGACGTCGGCCGCCGCCAACGCAGCTGGTCCTCGTCGTGCTCGTCTGGGGATCGTGCATCGCGACGTTGTTGGCGCTCAAGCTCAATGAGTTCGCCGTTGGGCACATCAGCCCCGACCTCAACCGGGATCTGCGCGGCGCCATCTTCGTCGCGCCCTGGGTCGAGGAGGCGGCGAAGGCATCGATCTTGTTCGCCATCGCGTGGTGGCAGCGGCGTCGGATCGTCACTCCGCTCGGCGGGGCCTTGTACGGCGCGATCGCGGGCGTCGGATTCGCGTTCACCGAGAACGTCGTCTACTACAGCGGCGTTTTCCAGGAGACGGTCATGGTGAAAGGCGACCGCAGCCTCGCGCTCGACGCCGTGCGTGATCTGTTCTGGTGGCGTGGCGTCGCGGCCCCGTTCGTCCACCCCGTCTTCACACTCGTGACCGGGCTCGGCATCGGGCTTGCGCTGCGCCAGCGCAACGTCGGTGCGCGCATCCTCGCGCCGGTCGCCGGCTACCTCGGGGCCGTCGTGCTCCACACCGGCTACAACACGCTCGCGGCATATGCCACCGACCGGCAGCTCTCGGCGGTCTACGTCGGGATCTTGCTGCCGCTGCTGATGGCCGCGATCGTGGTGCTGGCACTCGTCCGCCGGCATGACCGGAGGGTTCTTGCCGCACGCCTCGACGACTACGTCGTCACCGGCTGGCTTCGCCCCTGGCAGGCCGACGCGATCGCAACCGGCCGCGGTCGGCGCGATGTGATGCGCAGCGCTGGACAGTACGGTCCGTTCGGCCGCCAGCATGCACGAGCCTGGCTGTCGAGCGGCGTCGATCTCGGCGCGATCCGAGATCGGATCGTTCGCGGCGTCGCCAGCGACGAGGATCTCGACACCGAGCGCGCACTGCTCGACGTCGTGCGCGGGGTTCTCCCCGAGCATCGCGCCGCCGCCCGCCCGATCACACAGAGCGCCGACGTCGCTACGCATATAGCAACCTCGTAGCCCCTAGACTTCACCCATCCCTGCGGATATCGGGGCACGCACGTAGACGAGAGCGGACAAAAGGGGTGCAGGTTGAGCGAACTCGGTTCCACGACCGAGCTGCTCGGCGTGCTCGTACGCCTCCGCCAAGCCCTGGTCGAACATCCGCTCCCGTTCGCGTCTGCGGAGGCCGACGAAGGCCGTGAGCAGCGCGACAAGCTGATCGCGCAGCTTGACGACTACGTCGTCCCGCGGCTGGTCAAGATCGACGCGCCCCTCCTCGCCGTGGTTGGAGGATCGACCGGTGCCGGTAAGTCGACGCTCGTCAACAGCGTGGTGGGCGAGCGGGTCACCGTGCCGGGTGTGCTGCGCCCGACCACGAGGTCGCCGGTGCTGGTCCACAACCCCGCCGACGCGCATTGGTTCGGCCCCGATCGGCTGCTTCCCGACCTGACTCGCACCGACCACGCGTCCAACGATCAGGGCGATCTGCAGCTGGTCGCCAGCGACCGGCTCCCAGCCGGGGTGGCCATCCTCGATGCGCCCGACGTCGACTCCGTCGAGGAGCGCAACCGGCTGCTCGCGGCGCAGCTTCTGGCCGCCGCTGACCTCTGGCTTTTCGTGACGTCGGCAGCCCGCTACGCCGACCAGGTGCCGTGGGAGTTCCTCAAGCAGGCCGCAGAGCGCAGCACCGCAGTTGCCGTCGTGCTCGACCGAACGACGCCGAAGGCCGTCCGCGAAGTCGCGAGTCACCTCGCCCGGATGCTCACCGCACGCGGGCTCGGCGACTCCCCGCTCTTCACGGTGCCCGAGGACGACGTCGACGCCGACGGGCTGCTGCCCTCCGACGCAGTCTCGGCCATCCGAAGCTGGCTCGAGCGGCTCGCGATCGACTCCGCGGCCCGGTCGACCGTCGTCCGCAAGACCCTCGACGGCGCGATCCGCTCGGTCGGGCATCGGACGCGCACCGTCTCCGATGCGCTCAAGACGCAGGAGAAGATCGGCGCGCAGCTGCGCCAGGACGCCATCCGCGCCTATGCCGAGAGTCTGCGCGGCGTCGAGGAGGCGTGCGCCGACGGCACCCTGCTCCGCGGCGAAGTGCTCGCCCGGTGGCAGGAGTTCGTCGGCACCGGCGAGCTGATGCGAAATATCGAGGACAAGGTGGGTCGAATCCGCGACCGCCTCGTGAGCGTCGCGCGCGGCAAGCCCCAGCCGGCCCAACAATTGACTGTCGCCGTCGAGACGGGACTCCAGACATTGCTGGTCGAGCACGCCGAGAGCGCGGCCGAGCGCGCAGCCCTGGCGTGGCAGTCGCTGCCTGCCGGCGCGCAGCTCCTCGAGGAGTCGCCGGACGATCTCGCGCGCGCGTCCCGCGACTTCCGCAAGCAGGCAGAGGAGACGGTGCGCGAGTGGCAGAGCGCGGTCCTCGACATCGTCCGCGTCGAAGGTTCTGACCGGCGGGCGACCGCTCGCTTCCTCGCCTTCGGGGTGAACGGCCTCGGCGTCGCGCTGATGATGGTCGTCTTCGCGCAGACCGCAGGCGTCACGGGGGCCGAGGTCGGCATCGCCGGCGGCAGCGCCGTCGTCGGCCAGCGCATCCTCGAGGCCGTGTTCGGCGACCATGCCGTGCGGCGACTCGTCCGAGACGCGAGCGCCGACCTGCACCGTCGGGTCGAGACACACCTCTGGCTGCCCGAGCGCCAGCGCTACCTCGACATACTGGAGACGAAAGAGGTCGAACGGGGGGCCGCCGAGACGCTGCTTGTGCTGTCCCGCGAAGTCGACGAGGCCCATTGGCTGGGAGGCACCGCATGACGATGGTCGAGACGCTGCGCCGGCGCACCGGCGGATCGTCCGATGTCGTCGACCGGCTCGCAGGTCTCGACCAGGCCGTCCAGGCCGCTCGCGGTCATCTCGACGACGGGCTCGTCGACGAGGGGGCGCAGATAGTCGAGCGAGCCGGCGAGCGGCTCAGGCTGTCGAGCGAGCACACAGTCGTCGCCCTCGCCGGCGCCACCGGGTCCGGCAAGTCGTCCCTTTTCAACTGGCTGTGCGGGCTCGACCTCGCCGGCGTCGGCATCAAGCGGCCGACCACGTCATGGACGCTTGCCTGCGCATGGGGGCCGACGGGGGCCAACGAGCTGCTCAACTGGCTCGGGATCCCGGCGCGGCACCAGGTCAACCGGATGGGCATGCTCGACGAGACCGCGGCCGACCGCGACCTGCAAGGACTCGTGCTACTCGACCTCCCCGACCATGACTCCACCGAAGTGGCGCACCACCTCGAGGTCGAGCGCCTCGTCAAGCTGGCCGACGTGCTGGTCTGGGTTCTCGACCCGCAGAAGTACGCAGACGCAGCGATCCACGACCGCTTCCTTCGGCCGTTGCATGCTCACAGCGACGTCATGATGGTCGCGCTCAACCACATCGACGAGATCCCCGAGGCAGAGGTCGATCGCTGCCTCAACGACGTGCGCCGCCTTCTGCACGAGGACGGTCTGCATGACGTGCCGGTGTTCGCGACCTCCGCGCGCCGGGGCGACGGCCTCGACGAGCTGCGCAACGGACTCATCGAGCGGGTCTCGGCCAAACAGCTGGCTCGCGAGCGGTTGGCCGCCGACATCAAGACGATGGCCGCGCGGCTTCACGAGGCAACCGGAAGCGCGCAGCCGCCAGACGTCCGCGACTCGGCCCGTGGCGAGCTGGTGGACGCCGCTCTCGACGCCGCCGCGGTGCCGGTCGTCGTCGAGTCGATCCGAACGGCGTCGGCGTTGCAGGCCCGGCGCGCGACCGGCTGGCCCCCGACGTCGTGGATGACTGGCGGCGCCCGCGACCCGATGAAGTCGCTGGGTTTGCCTGACTCGGGGCCCGGCGGCGATCCGGTCAGCGCGGCCGACCTGCGCGCGATGCGCACGAGGGTTCCCGAGCCGAACGCCGTCCAGCGCGCCCGCCTCGACTCTGCTGTGCGCGACATCGCCGACCGCACCACCGCCGACATGCCGCCCGCATGGGAGTCAGCCGTCCGCAGCGCGTCGATCGCGAAGGTCGACCAGTTCGCGACCGGTCTCGACGAGGCGGTCGCGCACACCGACCTCGGTTTGAGCTCGACGCCTTGGTGGTGGCGCGCGGTGCAGGGCATCCAGTGGCTCTTTCTGGTGGCGGTCCTCGCGGGCGTCGGCTGGCTCTTGGCCGTCGCCGCGATGTCGGTGGCGCGCGACCCCGACCCGACGGTGCCGAAGGCCGGAGGCGTCTGGGTGCCGGTGATCATGGTCGTCGGCGGCCTCGCGGGCGGCCTCGTGCTCGCGGTACTCGGGCGGATCGCTTCCGCCGCGTCGGCCCGGGCCCGAGCTCGGCACGCGGAGCAGCAGCTGCGCGGATCGATCAACCGGGTGACCGACATCGTGATCGTCGGGCCGATGCAGGACGAGGTCGACGCCTACCTGCGCTGTCGCGACGGCATCGCCACGGCTCTCAAGCCCTGACCTGGCGCATCTTCCAGACTCGGCACACCAAAATCCGTCGACCCTGCGCCGTCGAGGTGCCACCATAAGCCGATCGAGGGCGGCCGGGGAGGACTGCAGATGCGGATCGGGATTGTGGGTGCTGGGCCGACGGGTCTGTTCACCGCGGTGGCGCTCGCGCGTCGAGGACACGAAGTCACCGTCATCGACCGCGATCCAGGTCCTGCCGACGACGCGACGTGGGATCGGCGGGCTGTCATGCAGTTCCATCATCCGCACGCATTCCGGCGCCAGGTCGTCGATGCGGTGTGGGCCGAGATCCCCGAGATGTGGGACGCGCTCCTCGCGGCCGGATGCAGGCCGGCGACCATGCCCGACCAGCCCGACACCATCTTCGGGGTTCGGGCCCGGCGGATGACGTTCGAGCGAGTGCTGCGCGCGACGGCCGCCGTCGAGCCACGAGTTCAGCTGCGGGTCGGGCATGCCGACGCCGTCGCCGTCGAGGGCGGCCGAGCGGTCGGACTGATCGTCGACGGCTCGCGGGCGGACTTCGACCTGGTCCTCGACGCGTCGGGTCGCAACGGGCGGCTGGGCCGCGACTTCCGCAGCCCGGCCGAAGGCGGCGACTGCGGCATCGGCTACGTGTCGCGGCAGTACCAGCTGCTGCCGGGGGCCGACGAGGGACCGTACAACTTTCCGCTCGGCTTCTTCGCCGGCTACGACCGCTACATGTCGTTCATCTTCGTGCACGACAGCGGAACGTTCTCGGCGCTCATCGTTCGGGCTCGCGACGACG
>DATIOH010000182.1:0-3392 GCA_035473375.1 Nocardioidaceae bacterium
CGGTGGGCATGCGCTCCGACCGGTCCGAACCGGCTCAGGACGTCGGTGCTCGACAGCGAGGCGAAGTCGCCGAGCGTCGTCAGCCCGAGTCGGGTGAGCAGCCCGGCGAGGTCTGGCTGCTCGAGGACGCTCACCGGAAGCCCGCTGAGGAAACGTGACGACTGTCCCTCAGTGACGATCGTGACAGGCTCGTCTGGTCGAGTGGCGCGCGCTGCTTGCTCGGCTGCGAACGGCCCGTCTGCGACACCGAACCTCGGGGTGGTCAGCCGATGATCGGGCAGATCGAGCCCCCGCAGCCGGCGGGAGACCTCTTCCGCCGCCTGCCGCTCGCTGCCGAAGTAGCGGCTGGGGCCACGGGTCCTCAGCGCACACGTGCCGGGACGGATCAGCTCGACCCCGGGCACGATCGCCTCGATCGCCGAGAGCACCGGCTCGAATGCGCGGGCGGTGATCAGCGGGTCGTACGCGAGCACGACGAGGTCGGGACACCGAGACTGCGCTTCGCGGGTGCGCTGGCCGCGACGCACGCCCTCGAGTCGAGCGCTTGCAGAGCAGGCGAACACCTGCCCCTTGTCGATGACAGCGACCGGCTTGTCGCCTACCTCTGTCTCGCCGGCTGCCGCGACGACGGGCCAGTCGGGGCACCACACGACCATCGTCCGTGTCAGCGCAGACTCGGTCGCCATGTCAGCCAACCGCCTCGTCGAGCAGGCTCTCGTGGAGCGGTTCACCGTGTGCCGCCTGCATGCCGTCGACGAGCGCGATCTGCCCGCGCGCGTCGGGCAGCCAGATCGATGCGGTGGACAGTCTCTGGCCGCGTGCCGACACTGCGACGTCCGCCCGACGAGCCGTGAGATGCCCATGCCCGCGGCCAAGCCCGTGCCAGACAGTCGCGGTGACCGAGAGTCGGACGTCCGCGCGCGGCCACTCGCCGCAGGCAATGAGGACGGCTTCGCGCTGGCGCAGCCGAGCGCTGAGCCGGGCTGCCTCCGCATCGGAGACTCGTCCCTGCGGCTTGACGACGACGACGGCGAGCGCGTCGACAAGCGCGGCGGCGATGTTGACCCACTCGCGCCCTGGGTGGGGAACGAAGATCAGCCGATCGAGGTCGCAGCCGAGGCCCGCCGCCCCCTCGGCGGCGAACCCCGGCATCGCGACCACCCCGCACCACATCCCCCGTGTCGACGGCTCGGCGATGAGAGCCGCTGCGAGTGCGGTCGACCCCGACACGGCGTACGTCGCGCCGGGAGCAAGCCCCCCGCCCGGGAGCAGGCCGGACAGGGCGGGGAGTACCTCGATGACACGGCCGTCGACCCGGTCGCCCTGCAGCCGCCTGGCTCGGCCGGCCGCACGACGAGCCTGCTCGAGCTTGACGCTCGAGGGCTGTCGGCGGGCTGCGTCATGCTGACGGCTGTTTCGCTGACTCAGCGGTGCGAGCGAGGTAACCGTCATCCCTCATATTCGAACAGATGTTCGAGTCTGTCAACCCTTGAATCACCGCCTCAACGGGGATCTTCAGACTCCCTAGTTGCCCGGCCAGCCAGCACGTGCTGAGGTGACCGGCGTCGACCACACGGTTCCGTCCCAGTCGCGGAAATCGGCGA
Organism: Nocardioidaceae bacterium; assembly: GCA_035473375.1. Lineage (GTDB taxonomy): Bacteria > Actinomycetota > Actinomycetes > Propionibacteriales > Nocardioidaceae > DATIOH01. The sequence continues at coordinate 1,605 of DATIOH010000182.1, forward strand.
GGTCTTGCATTCCTGGCCACTGCGACCCGACGGCGTACAGAACGTTGCCGTCTTGCCCGCCGAGCACGCACGCGAACGCGCCCCGGTCGAGAACGTGCTCTTCCAGCAGAGCCCCGCCCTCGGCGAACCTGAAGCAGCTCTGGTTCGGCACATCAGCGACCCACACCGCTCCCTCGGCGTCGATGCTGATGCCGTCGGGCGGGCAGCGCTCGGGCAGGGCGGCGAAGACCCGCCGCTCGCCGAGGTCGCCGTCCGGGCCGATCGCGAACGCGGTCAGCCGATGACGGTACGACTCGGCGACGATCAGCGTCGCGTTGTCGGCGGTGATCGCCATGCCGTTGGGGAAGTCGAGGTCGTCGGCCACGAGGCGAGGTTGGCCGACCGCCGGCACCAGATAGACGCGTCCCGTCGCCTTCTCGCCGTCTGCGGCCATCGTCCCCATCGGGGCGTCGTGACTGTTGACGTACGCGTTGCCGCGGCCGTCGACGACGATGTCGTTGGCGCCGCCGCGCGACAGGGGCTCGAGGTCGGCGTGCTCGACGAGCTCGCCGTCTCCGGTGAGTCGGAGCAGTTTCCGCTGCGCCGACGACACGACGAGCATCGTGCCGTCAGGCTGAAAATCGAAGCACAGCGGCAGCGACTCGTGCCGGACGGCTACCTCGCTACTGCCGTCGTCGCCGAGCCGGCGGATCTCGCCGGCCGTCCAGTCGGAGAACCACAGCCGCCCGTCATGCCAACGCGGCGACTCGACCAATCCGAAGCCCGATGCGACCACCCTCATACGGCGATCCTCGCATCGGCTACTTCTTCTTCGCGCGCTTCCCGTTGCCCTTGGCGGCGAGGTCCTTGAGCACTGCCTGGCTGGCGAGCTTGCCGGGCGCGCCCATCACGCAGCCGCCCGGGTGCGTGCCCGAGCCGCACTGGTAGTAGCCGTCGATCGGCGTGCGGTACTGGCTCCAGCCGGGCGCCGGCCGGAAGAAGTACATCTGCGGGGCGAAGAACTCGCCGTGGAAGATGTTGCCCTCGGTCAGGCCGGCCACTCGCTCGATGTCGAGCGGCGTGACGATCTCTCGGTGCAGCACGAGGTCGCTGAAGCCGGGGAAGAACGACTCGAGCGTGCGCTGCACCGTGTCGCCGAGGTTCTCGCGCTCGGTGTCCCAGTCGCTGCCCTTGAGGTGGTACGGCACGTACTGGATGAAGCACGACATGACGTGCTTGCCGGGAGGGGCCATGTCGGGGTCGACGATCGACTGGATCGCGCCGTCGATGTACGGCCGCTGGCTGTACCAGCCGTACTTGGCGTCGTCGAACGCGCGCTCGAGGTACTCGATCGACGGCCCGATGTTGATGAAGCCGCCGTACTGGTCGGCACGGCCCTCGAGCCCCGGGTACTGCGGAAGCCCGTCGAGCGCGAAGTTGACCTTGGCCGACGTGCCCTGGAACTTGTAGCGGTCGATGCTCTCGACCAGGTCGCTCGGCAGCTCACGCGGCTCGACGAGCTGGGTGAACGTACGCCGCGGATCCAGCGCTGACACAACGGTTTTCGCCGAGATCTCGGTGCCGTCGGCCAGGGCGACGCCGACCGCACGGCCCTCCTTGGTGATGACGGAGTCGACCGCCGAGTCGAGCATGATCTCGGCGCCATACGCCTGCGCGGCGCGGGCGAGCACCTGCGTGAAGCCGCCGTTGCCGCCCTTGTGGAACGCCCACGACCCGAAGTGGCCGTCGTGCTCGCCGATGGAGTGGTAGAGCAGCACGAGCCCCGAGCCCTGCGACCGCGGCCCGACC
>DATIOH010000183.1:0-7442 GCA_035473375.1 Nocardioidaceae bacterium
GTCGGAGCACTGATTCACGCGACAGTCTGGCGGCGGCGCGGCGCTTTCCCCCGGTCCGACTCCCGAGCGGACCGCCGTCGCCGCCGACGTCCCCGTCTTCCCCGAGTCGGGGACGTCGCCACGTTCGGCACAGAGGCCCCAGAGCCCAGGCACCCAGCCTGACCTAGTTGCGAGCGAAAAGTTATTGCGAACATCTTGCAACAACCACATTCTCGCTTTAATGTCGAACCGTGACAGCTGGGCCGCCGATCGCAGGATCGGGGCCCGAGTCACACCACGTCATGCGCCGCTGCGGACCCCTCGAAGGTCTGGACAGCCGGCAGCGCACTCAGAGAGGACTCGGCCGACCATGAGTACGCAGACGTATGAGCAGCGAGAGCGCGCGATCGAGTCGCGGCTCACGATGTTCCGAAAGAGCCTGACGGGACGCGATTGGCGGTCGATCGCCGGCATGGCGTCCTTCATCGTGTTCCTTCATGTCGTCGGGTTCGGAATCCTGTTCGGGTTCGTGGCCCCGAACCACTACCAGCTCGGCGGCGACAACCCGGTCTTCACGGTCGGTGTCGGTGTTCTCGCCTACACGTTCGGGCTGCGGCACGCGTTCGACGCCGACCACATCGCCGCCGTCGACAACACCACCCGAAAGCTGCTCTCCGACAATGCGGAGAAGCTCGCCAGCGGCGCCGACCCCAAGGACATTCGCCGACCCCTGTCAGTCGGCTTCTGGTTCTCGCTCGGGCACTCGACCATCGTCTTCGCCCTGGCGTTTCTTCTGTCGGTTGGAGTGAAGGCCCTCGCCAACCCGGTCGAGGACGACAACTCGATGCTTCACTCGATCACCGGAGTCATCGGCGCGTCCGTGTCCGGCGTCTTCCTCTGGATCCTGGGCATCCTCAACCTCATCGTCCTGCTGGGGATCATCAAGGTGTTCCGTGAGATGCGCAAAGGACATTTCGATGAGCGGGAGCTCGAGGAGCAGCTCAACAAGCGCGGCTTCATGAACCGCTTCCTCAACGGACTCACGAGATCAGTCCGCAAGGCCTGGCACATCTACCCGATCGGCGTGCTCTTCGGCCTCGGATTCGACACCGCCACCGAAGTCGGACTGCTGGTTCTCGCCGGTGGCGCGGCCGCCTTCAACCTTCCCTTCTACGCGATCCTGGTGCTGCCCATCCTGTTCGCGGCCGGCATGTGCCTGATGGACAGCGTCGACGGCGTGTTCATGAACGCGGCCTACGGCTGGGCCTTCGCCAAGCCGGTGCGGAAGGTCTTCTACAACATCACCATCACAGCGATCTCCGTCGCGGTCGCGCTCATCATCGGCACGATCGAGCTCATCGGCGTGATCGCCGACCAGGCCGACATCACGTCCGGCCCACTGTCGACGATCGCCGCCATCCCGCTCGACTACGCCGGGTACGGCATCGTCGCGCTGTTCTTCCTGGCGTGGGCGGTCGCGCTCGCGGTGTGGCACTTCGGCGACATCGAGGCCAAGTGGAGCCAAAGCCTCCGAGAGGGTCAACCCGCGTCGGAATGACCTCTCCGAGGCGATCGCCCGCCTCGGTTGACATGCATATATGCGCATGTAAGCATGAGTCATGGCGAAGGTACACGGCGTCACCACCACGTCGCTCGTCACTGTCGACGACGCCGACGAAGTCGCTCGGGTGATGGCCGGACTGGCCTCGGCCAGCCGGGTCCGGATCCTCGCGCAACTGCGGCGAGGGCCGAGCAGCGTCGGCGACCTCGCCGAGAGCGTCGAGTTGGCGCAGCCGGCCGTCTCGCAGCACCTCAGAGTGTTGCGAGACATCGGCCTCGTCACAGGATCGCGCCAGGGCCGCAACACGGTCTACGAGCTGAATGACCCGCACGTCCAGAGCCTGGTCGACGAGGCGCTTCGCCACGTCGACCACCTTCGAGGCGCAGGCGACCCATCAGCCCACCCACCAGAGTCCGACGACAGATGATCACGAGGAGCCGAGCATGACCGAACACCAGCACGACCAACCGCACGAGCACACGCACAGCCACGGTGGCGAGGCTCACGACCACGCGCACAGCACCCATGACCACGAGCACGTCCAGCACGAGCACAGCCACGAGCACGGAACCGAGGCGCACGCCCACGCCCATGTCCACGAGGCGGGCCTTGAGCAAGACCACGCACACGCGCACGAGTAGCGCACGTGACGCTGGGCTGCCGACCGGTCGTCGATCGGGCGGCCAGACCTAGCGGCGCCGGGCGCTAACTGTTGAGAATCCGCGCCTTCTCGGCCTCGAACTCATCCTCTGTCAGCAGACCCGCCTGCTTGAGCTCTCCGAGTTCGCGGATCTTGGCGATTCGGTCCACCGGCGCGGCCGCAGGAGCCGCAGCGCTCTGCGCCTGCAGTTGCGCCGCTGCCTGAGCGGCCGTCTGGTCGGCCATCGCCTGCTGCTGTGCCGCCGCCGCCTGCTTCTGTGTCGCGGAGTTCTCCGCCGCACGCCGCTGCACGCCGCCCGACACGGCACTCGCCGTGCCGGCGATGACTGCCGTTCGTGCCATCGTGCCCATTAGCCCGGGCCGGCCCATCCTTCGACGCATCGCGATCCCCTATGCCTCTTCGACTGCTGCCAACGCGGTGAGGACGACCTCGCGCGGAATGCGCTCGAGCACGATCACCTCACCATTCGACTCTCGGACCGCCCGTGCGAAAGCTGCTGCCCAGGAGTCTTCCCACACCACCACGAGCGCCGACGAGTTCGGCTCGAGACCGTCGGCGATTCCCGCCAGGTCGTCGTCGCTGAGCAGGTCGAGCGGATGCTCGTTGACCTCGCCGAACGCCGCGCCCATCTCGGCGTCCTCGAGCTCGACGATCGCCGCATTGCCGTCGCCGTCCTTCGCCACGAAGGCAAGGTCGATGATCTGAACAACACCCGACCGCTGCAGATCGGCCAGCGCCGGCGCGACTGACCCGTTGAACTCGTTGCCCTCGAACAAGATGACCGCAACCTCGACCGGTCCTATCGTGTTCGCATCCACCATGGTCAGCGTTCCTCCCTGTGCCCACGCCCGTGTGGAGTCGTCTTGCGCGTGCCCGACCGGCGAGCAGCGCAGCGATCCCGTCCTGCTGGCCTCATGCCATCATCGGCGTCGTCGGTACGCCTCACCCGTACAGCGTAGGCGCACAGATCGGGTCCGGGATCAGGCGGCGAGCGGCCAAGTGCCGGCTTAGGTGGCTTGGTGCGAACCGGCTGTCCCGGATGAGTCGACGTCGGTAGACGGCACGCCGACCAGCGTGAAGCCAACCCTGCCGACCAGCAGGATCGCGATTCCGTCGCTGATGGTCTCGATGCCGAGCAACACGCCGAGGAATGCGTACGAGACGTCGACCAGGTTGAACAGCACGATCAGGCCGAGGATGGTCGAGACGGCTCCGCCGAGAGCCAGCGGAATGCGGTGGCGCTCGTCGTCGACGGACGCAATGAGACGCACAAGGCCCGTGGTGAGGAACAGAGAGCCGGCCAAGAGGGTGAGCGTCAGCGCAGCGGCGTCAGTGTGCCGCAGACACATCAGGCCGATAACAGTCAGGACGCCGCCGGCGACAGCCGACGACCACGAGATCCCGTGCCGAAGGTTGACCAGAACCGAGATGAGCCCGAGCAGTCCGGCGATGAGAAGCATCCAGCCCAGGAAAAGGACCGAGACCTTCGTCGCCACCACCGCGTTGGTCAAGATCACGAGTCCGAGGATGATCAGCAACGCGCCGATGACGATGTCCCAACCGGTCCGCGTCCGCTCTACGAGTATCGCCATCGCTGCCTCTCTGCGTCGTCTGCTCCGTTGCCATACGAGACGACCATCGTTGGATCAGACCACTCGACGAGCCTCACCCACCTCGGGTGAGGGCACCATGCCGGTCGTGACCCCAAGCCTCCTTGAACTCGTCTCAGTCAAGCATGCGGCGACCCGATCGCCGGCTCTCGACACGGTCCGCTCACCCGCTTGGAGTGGACGTTTCCGGGGCTCAAAGCCTGAGGTCCGCTGACGTCGCTGATCCGGCCGGTGCGACCGGTTGGGTCGACAGCGGCTGCTGACGACGTCGGGGAACGGCGGTATCTTCAGGCGGCGGCCGATCAGGACGTTGTCGGCTTTCGCGTCGGACTGGACAAGGAGCGTGGATGGCCGATCCGTTGCGCGTGCTCGTCAGCGCCGGAGCGTCGGGAATCGGAGCCGCGATCGCGCACCGATTCCGCGCAGACGGCGCGCTCGTCAGTGTCTGCGACCGCGACAGCGCGGCCGTTTCGTCGCTGGTGGCCATCGATCCTGACGTGTACGGAGTCGTCGCCGACGTGGCAGACGCCGACGGCCTCGGCAGCTGGGTCGACGACGTCGTCGAGCGCTGGGGCGGCATCGACGTGCTCGTCAACAATGCCGGCATCGCCGGGCCGACGGCACTCGTCGAGGACATCGACCCGACCGCTTGGCGCGAGTGCCTCACAGTCAACATCGACAGCCACTTCCTGCTGAGCCGGCTTGTCATCCCGTCGATGAAGGCCCAACGCCGTGGCGCGATCGTGAGCATCTCGTCGACCGCGGGGCTCTTCGGCTACGGCATGCGCGCTCCGTACGCGACGTCGAAATGGGCCGTCATCGGGCTCGTTAAGTCGCTGGCCATCGAGCTCGGGCCGTACGGCGTGCGCGCGAATGCCATCGCGCCGGGCAGCGTCGAGGGCGACCGAATGGGACGCGTCATCGCAGCCGAGGCGAGCGCGAGAGGCGTCTCTGTTGAGACCGTCGAGCGCGAGTACACGCAGAGCCAGTCGATCCCGCGCTTCGTGCGACCGTCGGAGATCGCCGACATGTGCGCGTTCCTCGCGTCGCCAGCCGCCTCGATGGTCAACGGCCAGGTCATCGCTGTCGACGGCAACACCGAGACGTACCACTTGACGACGGACGACTAACGAGTCGCCACGCCTTGCCAAACTGGAGCCACTTTGGGAGCCCCAGACTGGATCCACTTCGGGCGCGTGTCGGCTAGGAGTTGTCGTCGCTTGCTTCCGCGATCAGCTGCCGCGCGTCCGACTCGTCCTCGGCGGCGACCAGGACCCGCACGCCCTGTGTCAGCTGCCACTGCGGCTCCTGCCCGCCGGCATCGTCCGACGACGCGGTCGCCTCGATGCCATTGGCCTTCAACAGCCCCACGATGACCTGGGCCTCGAACGACGACGACACCTGCGCGACAACCGCTGTCAGTCCAGACATGCCGCCAGCATGACGGACGGCTACCGCTGCCGCCAGGCCGGCGACGTCGGCGTCGACGAGGAGTGGGACTGTGAACGTTGTCGACGGCAGTCCGAAGAGATGGCTGCGCGACGCGCGAGAGAGGCGGTCCACGAATGCGTCCGGACATCAAGCCAGGCGGCGTCTTTCCTGACTACGCGCTGCCCGACCACACCGACACTGTCCGCACCCTGAGCGAGATCCAGGGCAACGATCCGCTGATCCTCACGCTGGCGCGCGGCCACTACTGTCCGAAGGAGCACCAGCAGCACCTCGAGCTGGCCGCCTTCCAGTCGAAGCTCGCGGTCGCCTACACACAGATCGCGACGATCGCGACCGACGTCCACCACACGCTGCAGGAGTTTCGCGCGTCCGTCGGAGCGCAGTGGCCGTTCCTCTCCGACCCAGGCCGGATCGTGCAGAAGGACCTCGACATCCAGGAGTACACAGACGCGGACAACGACCCGATGATCCCGCACACGCTCGTGCTGAAGCCGGGGCTGATCGTGCACCGCGTCTACAACGGCTACTGGTTCTGGGGTCGGCCGTCGGTCGTCGACCTCTGGCACGACCTCCGCGAGGCGACCAGCGAGATCCGCCCGGATTGGGATCTGTCGACGCCAGGGCTGCGCGAGGCGTGGGAGGCCGGCGACCTCTCGCACTTCCACGGCTGGGACCGCTGGGCACGCAAGGCCACTCCAGCGGACTGACAGGTTAGGCACATGACGACTCCGCCCACGAATCCCAGCAACGCCGATGGCTTGAATGGCCAGACCGTCGTCGTGATCGGCGGCAGCGCCGGAATCGGCCTCGAGACCGCTCGGCTCGCTCGCGCCAACGGCGCCGCTGTGATCCTCACCGCGCGCAACGAGGCTCGCCTCGAAGCGGCAGGACGCGATGTCGGCGCGAGCCGCACGGCAGCGTTCGACGCCACCGACTCGACACAGATGGCTGCCTTCCTCGCCGACCTCCCGCCCGTCGACCACATTCTCATCACCGCGGGCAGTCCGTACTACGCGCCGCTCGGCGAGATGGACTTCGCAATGGCGCGTCGACACGTCGCAGACGATCTCGTCATACCGCTCGAGATCGCGCGCGGCTCCGTCGGCAAGGTGCGCGACGGCGGGAGCCTGGTCTTGATGTCAGGCACGGGGGCTCGCACGCCCGGCGTGGGGCTGACGATCCCGGCCGCCATGACGGCAGCAATCCCGGCCCTGGCTGCCAGCCTCGCCGTCGAGCTCGCGCCGATCCGCGTCAACGTGATCGCGGCCGGCTTCGTCGACACAGCCCTGTCCGCGAGCATCCTCGGCGATCAGCTCGACGCGCGACGCGCGCAGCTGGCGGCGACGCTCCCGATCCGCCGCGTCATCGGCCCCGACGACGTCGCCGCGCTCGCCGTCCAGCTCATGGTCAACACGGCACTCACCGGAGCCACCTACGACATCGACGGTGGACAGCAGCTCATCTCGCGCGGCTAGCCGGCGGCGTCGCGCCCCTGGCTAGGCCCGACTAGGTTGTTCGGGTGACTGTCGAGCTTCCCTCGCGTGCCCAGGTCGTCGTCGTCGGCGGCGGCGTCATCGGCTCCTCGGTGGCCTATCACCTCGCTCATGCCGGTTGGACCGATGTGCTCGTCCTCGAGCGCGATCGGCTGACGTCTGGCACCACCTGGCACGCCGCCGGTCTGATGACGTGCTTCGGGTCGACCTCCGAGACGAACACCGGCATTCGGCTCTACTCTCGCGACCTCTACGGCCGACTCGAGGCCGAAACCGGCCAGTCCACGGGGTTCAAGCCGGTCGGGATGATCGAGGCCGCTGCCGACGCCGACCGCTTGCAGGAGTACCGGCGGGTGGCCGCCTTCCAGCGAAACCTCGGCCTGGAGGTGCACGAGATCTCGCCCGCGGAGATCGCCGAGAAGTTTCCGTGGGCGAAGACCGACGACCTGCTAGCCGGCTTCTTCATCCCGGACGACGGCCGGGTGAACCCCGTCGACCTCACCATGTCGCTCGCCAAGGGCGCCCGAGCACTCGGCGTGCGGATCGTCGAGGGCGTCGCGGTGACCGAGGTGCTCACCGCCGGCGGAGGGGTGACGGGGGTGCGGGCGGCCGACCAGACCGTTGAGTGCGAGTTCGTCGTCAACTGCGCGGGCATGTGGGCGCGCGAGCTCGGCGAGCGCAACGGG